>JAFSHJ010000111.1 GCA_017440425.1 Oscillospiraceae bacterium
ATCATATCAAACTCTCCTGTTATCGCTCAAATAAACATTATTATCAAATCTGCCACCAGCACGGCACCGCAGGAACACATTGCCACGGTGATAAGGCTGCGGTTGCAAAGCGCAAGCACGATTCCCACCGCTGTGCCAACTATTCCCGAAATGAGTCCGCCGGTGGAGAAGAATATGGCGGGAAACGTCATTGCGCCCAACACCGCATAGGGTACATAATAGAGGAAGGAGCGCAAAAAACTGTGGGTTATCCTTTTGGTAAACAGCGTCATGGGCAGCATTCTCACAAGATATGTTACCACCGCCATCACCGCAAGCTGTAAAAGTCTGTATTCTGTCTGAGAGAGGTTTTCAAGCATCGGAACCTACCTCCTCTTCCTGCTGTTCTTCTTTGGCCCTCTCTTCAACGGGGAAAATCAATGCACCAAGCCCTGCCGCAACGACCGCACAGATGATGATCACAAAGCCCGAGGATACGCTTGCAAGGGCGGGTATCCAATAAAACGCACAGCTCATTGCCACCGCAATGGCCACCACGGCCGCAACGGAGCGTTTTTCCTTTGCCACGGGGAGTATTATTGCAAGGAACATTCCGTAAATTGCAATTCCCATTGCGTTGCGCACGATCTCGGGGAGAATGTTGCCGGCTGCCGCACCGAGAAGTGTTCCCAGCGCCCAACCGATATACGGCAGAGATGCGAGACCCAGCATATATTTTTTGCCAACCTGACTTTTTTGTCCGCTTGCCATTGCAAAGATCTCATCGGTGTTTACAAAGGCGATCCAGAAGCGGTCGATGAACTTGACACCGTTGGAAAACTTTTGCGTGAGAGAAAGGGACATTAGCGCATAACGCATGTTTATGGTGAGCTGTGTCAGCGCCATCTCCAAAAACGTTGCGCCGCTGCCGATGAGTCCTATTCCCGCAAACTGTCCTGCCGAGGTGAGGTTTGTCATTGATATTGCCAGCGCAAACCACACGGGAAGTCCCTGTAGTGCCGCAGTTATGCCAAATGTGAAAGACACCGAGAGATATCCCAGGGCAATCGGGATACCGTCTTTTACTCCTTTTGAAAAACTGTTTTGAACCATTTGAACATATTCATCTCTTTTTATTGATATTTCACGCAATATATATTATCACAAATTACAACAATTTGCAAAGGGTTTTATCATTTTCTCCAAACAAACCGCCTTCCACTCTTATTGACAACTGTTTGCTGCAAATATATAATTATGTTAGATAATCGGATGTTACGGAGGTTGTTTCTATGGCAGACACCGTTAAACTCAACAAAAAACCACTTATGATAGCCCACCGCGGCACTTCCGGTCTGGAGTGTGAAAACACCGCCGCAGCATTTGTTGCCGCAGGAAACCGCAGCTATTACGGCATTGAAACGGATGTCCACATCACAGCGGACGGCAGACCCATAATCATACACGACGACGTCACCGACCGTGTTTCCCTCTCAAAGCTCTCTGTTGAGGGCAGCACCTTTGATGAGCTGAGAAGCATCGTATTGCTGGACAAGGACGGCGAGCCCCGAGGCGACCTGCGTCTCCCCACCCTTGAGGAATATCTCAAGCTGTGCAAACGCTATGACAAATATGCTGTGCTGGAGCTGAAAAATCCAATGAAGCAGCAGGATATCGAGACCATCGTCTCTGCCGTTAAAAACTGCTACAGCGTTGAAAAGATGATATTCATCTCCTTCTCCTATGAGAATATGGTCATTCTTCGCTCCCTTTTGCCGGATGCAAAGCTGCAGTTTTTGTGCACCTGCGAGATAGACGGTGCACTTGTGGAAAAGCTCCTTGCCCACGGTCTTGACCTGGATATCCACTATTCCCGCATAAACAAGTCCGCCGTTGAGCTGCTCCACAGCCACGGAATTGCCGTAAACTGCTGGACCTGCGACCAAAAAGAGGATGGGGAATACCTTACCGAATGCGGCGTAGATTTCATTACATCCAACATTCTGGAATGATTTATTGAGGTTTTTATGGCAGAGTTGAAGATCATCGGTCACATTATAACCGATTTTGCGGATAAATTCGGTGTTCCCAGGCAGAGCGGCATTGTGGACACCAAGGCCCGCATTGTGTTTGAGCCGGAATACCGCGTGGCAGAGGCCTTCCGCGGACTTGAGGGATACTCCCATCTGTGGATAATCTGGATGTTCTCCAAGGCTGTCCGCGAGGAATGGTCTCCCACCGTGCGCCCGCCCAGGCTTGGCGGCAACAAGCGGCTGGGTGTTTTTGCCACCCGCTCCCCCTTCCGTCCCAACCCCGTGGGACTTTCCTCCGTCAGGCTGGAACGCATTGAATTCACCAAGGAACTGGGACCCGTGCTGCACGTTTCGGGTGCAGACATGGTTAGCGGCACGCCTATTTACGATATCAAGCCATATCTCGCCTACACCGACAGCCACCCCGATGCGGTGGGCGGCTTCTCCGACAGCGTGCGTGACCATGCCCTTGAGGTGGTCTGCGACGACGCATTGCTTAGCACTCTGCCCGAAGCTCTTCAGCAGACCCTCCCCGGTGTGCTTGCCCACGACCCCCGTCCCTCCTATCAGCACG
>JAFSHJ010000112.1 GCA_017440425.1 Oscillospiraceae bacterium
CCCATCAAACGGGTAGAAACACCCCATGAAGTGGCCCATACATAGTCGAGCTTGTTGTTCTTGTCCACGAACTGTACGTTGAATGCCTTGGCAAAGTTCTGGCCCAAGAAATGCGATGTAAAAGAAAAGGGTCAGACCCAAAATTCCGCCCTCTGTCACACCCGAAAGCTCGTGAACGTTATAGAGACCGAAAGACAATATGGCGCTGCCGAGCAGAATGACAGCACTTTTTTTCAGCACAGCTCCCCATTGAGCAGTACATTTTTTCATTTGAAATATCCCTTCTTAAAATTCTCTTACGGTCGACGAATGCTGAAATTGAGTATTAGTGCGGCACACGCAAGAGAAAGCAACAAAACAAACGGTGCAATATATGATCCCGAAGAAGTGAGCAGACTGCTGCAGGCAGTTGCCATAAATGAGCCGATTGTAAGATGGAAATTCATTACGCTGTAGTTTGTTGCAAAATACTTTTGTCCGTAAAATGCCGCAATGAATGCTGAGGAAACGGTAGGCGAGGAACCGTAAGATATACCTGTCAGGCAAAGTCCCACGATGCAAATCGGCAGAGAATGCACCAAAACCGCGAGCAGTGTAATGCCGGCTGCTGCGATGGTTACAATGTTGGATCCGATCATTGTTATACGGCGTCCGAATCTGTCAAAAACAGCACCTGTAATAATGCGTCCCAAACCGTTGCACACCGATAGTATTCCAACCAGCGTTGTGGAAAGTGCAGCCGATGCGCCAACCGAAACTGCCAGGTCTTTTGCAAAGCTTATAACGGAGTTTCCAACTGCACAAAGGAAGATGAGACACACAAATGCGCGCCAGAATGAGAACCGCTTGATCATCTCCAATGTACTGTAATCTTTTTTCTCAAAGCTTTCTTCTTTTGCCGATGTATTCTTTTTAGGCTGCGGCAAAACCGTATCCTTTGCGGGACGTTTTATAATTATTCCTGATGCGATCAGCACAACAGCAATAACGATTCCAAACAGCACATAGGCTTTGCGCCAGCCTATCTCCGGCATTGAAAAAAGCACATCGAAGATATTACCGAACAAAAGCGTGCTTATGCCGAATCCCATCAGCAGGCAGCCGGACGACAGTCCTCTTTTATCGGGAAACCATGCATTTACGCTTGAGATTATCACATTGTACGCAATGCCTATCCCCAACCCCGCCGCAACCGCATAGGTTATATACAAAACAAATATACTGCCGGATAACAGAGATGTAAAAACAAATCCGAGACCTGCAACTATTCCCGACAGGATTATCACGACGGAATGGTTTATTTTTTTAACTGCCAGACTGCCGATAAAACCGCCAAGGCAAAAAAAGCACATTGTAAGCGTAAAGTTCAACGTGAGCTGAGATGCGCCCCAGCCAAACTCCTGAGCCAGCGGCATTTTTAAAATTGACCAGGCATAGATCACGCCGGCAAACAACATAGATACTGTTCCCATAGCAAGATACAGCATTCTGGCAGCGGCACAGTTTTTGTTTTTTGACATAGCTCCCCCATATAAATACATAATATTAAGATTTTATCTAAAATTCTCCTTTTTGTCAATATATAAGCCGACTTTTCTCTTGACACGGCGGTTTTAAACTGATATAATAAATTAAAATATGTAAAAAGCTGTGATGGAAAAAGTAGCCTTGCGGAACTCTCAGAGAGAGAAACATTCGGTGTAAGTTTCTTGTGGGAAGCAATGGTGAAGACCCTTCCGGAGCTGCGGTGCAGAACCTTCAGTAAGCACCGCCGTCACCCTGCGTTAACGGATACGGTTTGTCGGAACCTGAGTGAAACATCAAGGTGGAACCGTGTGTAAGCTTTTACACACCCTTGAAGATATGATAACCTCATATCTTTAGGGGTGTTTTTATTTTACAAATTATATTTTACAGAACGGAGTTTTTCTTATGAAAGTAATGTACAACAACGGCACAGCTGCAGAGTGTCCCGCAGAGGAAGAACTGCACGTTATACGCCATACTGCAGCTCACATTATGGCCCAGGCTATTCAGCGCCTCTATCCCCACGCAAAATTCGCATACGGCCCCGCCAACGAAAAGGGCTTTTACTACGACGTAGACCTTGGCGAGACCAAGCTCTCCGATGAGGATCTGCAGAACATTGAGCAGGAGATGCGCAAGATCGTTAAAGAAAACCTGCCCATCAAACCCTACATTCTCCCCCGCGACGAAGCTATTGCTCTGATGGAAAAACGCGGCGAGATCTACAAGGTCGAGCATATCGGCGATCTTGATCCCGATGCACAGATCAGCTTCTATCAGCAGGGCGATTACATCGATATGTGCGTAGGTCCCCACCTGAGCTACACCAAGGCTCTCAAAGCTTTCAAGGTAATGGGTCAGTCCGGTGCATATTGGAAGAACGACAAAAACAACAAGATGCTCACCCGTATCAAGGGCGTTGCTTTCTCCTCCCAGAAGGAGTTGGACGACTACCTCAAACTGCTTGAAGAAGCAGAAAAACGCGACCATCGCCGCATAGGCAAAGAGATGGGTCTGTTTATGCTCTGCGATGAAGCTCCCGGCTTCCCCTTCTTCCTTCCCAAGGGCATGCAGCTCAAAAA
>JAFSHJ010000113.1 GCA_017440425.1 Oscillospiraceae bacterium
AGGCTATTGCTGAGATGAGCGATGCCAGTCGTAACTTGGAAGATTCCATTATGAATATTTCTAATGCGATGGGTCATATCAGAGATAACACACATGAGATGATAGTATCGGCGTTGACAGAACGGTTATGATGCTCACAGGTAACGATACCATAAGGGAGGTTATCCTCTTCCCCACAATGAAGCCTGAGGTTTAATAGTTAGATAACGAGACAGTAGTTTTGGATCAAAACGACTCGCAAAAAATTTAATATAAAAAGAACTATGAAAATGCATTTGCAGATTCATAGTTCTTTTCTTATGAAAAAACGATTTGGCTATTATTCTTTTATTTAATTTTCATCATCCGCACTTCTTTTTAAATTTGCGTTTACGGTTATGACTCCGTCTTTTAATCTAATGGTCAGTTCGGAATCGACATCCACACCTAGTGCTTTCCTAAAATCCTTCGGAATAACAATTCTACCCAACTTATCAATCTTTCTAATCACCGCAAAATCCATTAAACCATCTCCTTTGTTAAAATCTACAAGCCAATATTATAAACTGCTAGTTTATTATATCACAATAAAATGTCGAAAACGCACGAAATATGTAAGCAACGAAAAAAGAAGCCTAAATTTAGGCTCCTTAGTCAAGATAGTTTATGTAAGTATCAATCAAAGCTTCAACTGCGGCTCTCTGTTTAGGTGTCAAGCTGCCTAGCTTTCTGGACAATTTAGTATCACCGTAAACGTTTCCGACAGAAACAATATCTCTTAGAAGATAATCGGCCGACACGTCAAGAACCTCAACAAGCTTTATAAAGACCTCAACAGAGCACGCATCTATTCTCCCATCGACGGTGTTGTGAGTTATGTTACCACTGCCGCCATCGGAGATTACATTCAGGTTCGCAGCACGGTTGCAACAGTAATAGACCCCAGCGAGATCTATTATGCCTGCACAGTTGAGGATGTTGAGGACTTCCAGATCGGTATGGAAATGACCATCAAAATTAATGACAAAAACTACAACGGCGTTATTGTGGCAACACCCAACAATGCTCCGGAAGATATCCCCGCAGCGCTGAAAAACTTTGTCCTCGTTGAGATCGCAGATCTGCCCGATAATGCGAGGATCGGTGTCACCGCTTCCTTTGAGATGGTGACTGCAGAGGTTAAGGACTGCATCGCAGTAAGAAAGAATATGGTAGTCAAAAACGGCGGCAACTATTATGTCTACATTCTTGTTGACGGTGTGAAGGTCGAGAGACAGGTCGAGGTCGGTGTTCAGGGCAACTCCGCATTTGAGATCCTCAGCGGTCTTGAAGAAGGCGAGCTCCTCATTCAGTAATTTTTCAAAATCATGGAATTACGAAGAGTTACTGACACGTTATGCAGATAAAATCGGGGTGATAGCTTGCTTTTAATTGTTATAAGAAAAATGTTTAAAAACAAATGGCTCACCGGCTGTTTGCTTATAGGTTGCATACTTGCTGTCTCGGTAATGAGCAGCATCCCCATGTATTCCTATGCCATGTTCCAGCGTATGCTGACCAAAGACCTTGAGAGCATCAAGACAACGGAATCCACCTATCCGGGTATCTTTAACCTCACCATCTCTCTTGGTAACAGCAGCAACACCGCAGATACAAACTACAAATACTACCAAAATTACAACGAAGAGGTTTTGGAGCTGCTCAACGAAAAGATCGGCCTGCCCGTTCAGGAGCTCCACAGAATTTTCAGACAGAACAACTATGCCATAAAACCTGAAGGTGAGAAAGCTACTCACGAGGATATTGCCAAATGTGCGATCATCAGCACAGAGGGCATTAAAGACCATATTGAGATTGTTGCGGGTAAATATCCCGCAGACGACATGGTGGACGGCTATTACGAAGTGATCGCCACAGATGCCGTGCTGAATAACCTCGACCTTGCAGTGGGCGGACAATATCATTTCTACGAAAACACCTATAAAGAGCCGCTTCCCGTTCACGTTGTCGGTATGTATAAAATTGCCGATGAAACGGATATGTATTGGCTGAGCACCTTCTCCACCTTCAACTCCGGCGTTGTCATTTCGGAAGATCTCTACGCCAAACACTTCCTCACGGAAGACGGAGGACTTCTCTGCGGACGAGTGACCTGGTGCACAGCTCTGGATTATACCCAGCTCACAGTTGACAACATGACCGATGTGGGAAATGCGATCCAGGAGTTTTCCGAGAGCGAAGTAGGCACAAGAATGGGTATAAGACAGTATATCGTGGATGTATTGTCCAGCTACCTCGGAAGATATGACAGCCTGATGACTTTGCTGTGGATATTGATGATACCGCTGATTTTGATGCTGGTGTTCTATATCTATATGGTATCCCAGCTCAGCCTCAACTATGAGAAAAACGAAATTGCAGTTATGAAGAGCCGCGGCTCATCCAACGCACAGATACTCAGTATGTATTTCTATGAATCCGTCGTGCTGGGTGTTGTGTCGTTGGCAATAGGCATTCCCGTTGGCTTTGTTTTGTGCCGTGCTGTCGGCGCAACAAGCGGATTCCTTGAATTTGTTCAGCGCAAAGCAATAACTCCCAAAATAAACACGGAGGTTATTGCCTATGCGGTAGTTGCCGTGGCATTGTTTGTTATAACAATGCTCATCCCCGTAATTTCCGCCGCAAGAACAACCATCGTTAAACACAAGCAGAAAAAAGCAGGCAAGAGAAAGCACGCCCTTTGGGAAAAACTCTGTCTCGACCTCATCTGCATCGGTGTTTCCATCTACGGACTTTATACCTATAACCAGAGACAGGAGATTCTGTTTGCAACAGCAGCAAGCGGCGGAGACATCCCCATCGACCCGCTGATGTTCATTATGTCCACCCTGTTCATCCTTGGCTGCGGAATGTTCTTCCTCAGAATATTCCCCTATATCGTAAAGTTCATCTATTGGGTGGGCAAGCGCTTCTGGTCTCCGGTAATGTATTATTCCCTCATCAACGTATCCCGTTCCGGCGGTCAGGATAAGTTCGTTATGCTGTTCCTTGCCCTCACACTTTCTCTGGGCATCTTCAACTCCACCGCTGCAAGAACCATCAACCAGAACGAGCTGGATAAGATACACTATGCAACCGGTGCAGACATTGTCTTTAAAACAGACTGGGAAGGCACCACCACCGGCGCCGTGGTAGGCAGCACAACGGATGTTGAAAACAAGGGAACCACAACATACAGCAAGGAACCGCTGTTTGATCCCTACAAAAAAATGGAAGGCGTTGAGAGCGCCACAAAGGTATACACAAACAACAACTGCAACGCAAGAGTTACCGGCGGCGGAACCTGTGCTGTAAGATACATGGGTATTGTTACAAACGAGTTTGCCACCACCTCCTGGTTCAGAAACGACCTGCTTCCCCACAACTATTATGAGTATCTCAACATTATTGCGGGAGATGCCCGTGCGGTTCTGGTCTCCAGCAAGCTTGCTGCAACGCTTAACGTCAAAGCAGGTGACTACATAACCGTCACCATGCCGGACACCAGCAAAGAGATGATGGAATGCATCGTCTATGCAGTTGTGGATTATTGGCCCACCTTCAACCCGGAGGTTCAGAAGAAGGGTGTTCCGCAGGAGTTCATCATAGGCAACATCGACTATATGTATAAAGAGCTTTCGCTGGATCCCTATGAGGTTTGGCTGAAGGTGGAAGACGGCTATAGCAGCGCAGATATCTATGCTCAGCTGGAAGAGATGGGCGTAAAGCTGCTCTACCTGAAGGATGCAAACCAGGAGGTCATCGGTGTCCGCAACGATCCCATGCTTCAGGGTCTCAACGGCACATTGACAATGAGCTTTGTCATTACAATGGCAGTTACAATGATAGGCTTTATCATCTATTGGATATTTGCAATGAAGGAGAGAATGCTCCAGTTCGGCATTCTGCGTTCCATGGGTCTTTCCAAGGGCAGCCTTATTATGATGATCATTTGGGAGCAGATACTCATCTCCGGTTCCTCCATCGCCGTGGGTACGGTGATCGGTACAGTTACATCAAAGCTTTTCGTTCCGCTGTTCCAGGTTATGAGCAGCAGCAGCGAGCAGTGCCCGCCCTTCAGAATTCTTGCACTTCAGTCCGACTATGTCAGAATATTTGTGATCATCGGTATTATGGTATTCATCGGTATTGTGGTAATTTCAAGATTGATAGCTAACATGAAGCTTGTTCAGACACTTAAACTCGGTGAAGACTGATGCATTTGTGATGGTTTTAAATATTTGGTATCTACCGGAAAGGCATGAAATATATGGAGAGTATTCTGTATACTGAAAATCTTACTCGAAAATTCAAAAACGGATCAAATACAGTTACGGCTCTTAACAATGTAAGCGTACAAATTGAGCCGGGCAAGCTTACTATGCTCAGAGGACGTTCCGGATCGGGAAAAACCACCCTCATCAACCTTTTGGGTGCGCTGGATTATCCCACTGAGGGCAAAATATTCTTCCAGGGCGAAGAAATATCCAAATGGAGCGAACGCAAGCGTGATAAGCTGAGAAGAAAAAAGATCGGTTTCATCTTCCAGTCGGTGGCGCTCATCTCCACCATGACAGCCTACGAAAACGTTGAGTTTGAGCTCAGGCTGGCAGGCTATCCCGCAGATAAGCGCCGCGCAAGGGCAAAGGAATGTTTGGAGATCGTTGGTCTCGGCAAGCGTATGCACCACAGACCCATCGAGCTCTCCGGCGGTGAGCAGCAGCGTGTTGCCATTGCAAGAGCCATCTCCCACAAGCCCCAGATAATCTTTGCCGACGAGCCCACGGCAGAGCTGGACAGTATTATGGGACTGCAGATCATCAAGCTGTTCAAAGAGCTTGTTGAAAAAGAACAAATTACTATAGTTATGACCACCCACGACCCCAGCATGATCGAGGTCGCAGATAAGGTCTATACTCTTGAGGACGGTGTTGTGACAGATGAGTGAGGCTGAGAAAAAAGTTCAGCAGACAGCTGAAGATGAAAACATGATCGTCTGTGACAACCTGGTTAAAATTTATAAAACACAGGAAATTGAGGTCGTTGCTCTGCAGGGATTGGATCTCACCGTTAAAAAAGGCGAGATGATGGCAATAATCGGAAACAGCGGAAGCGGTAAATCCACATTGCTCAACATGCTGGGCGGTCTGGATAAGCCCTCTGCAGGTGCATTGACAGTGGACGGCAAAAACCTGCTCAAATATACCGACCGCGATATGATCAAATATAAGCGTGAGACAGTCGGTTTTGTTTGGCAGAACAATGCCCGAAACCTGATCCCCTATCTCACCGCAGTAGAAAACATTGAGCTGCCAATGGTGATAAGCTCCAAGAGAAAAAAGCGCCAAAGAGCAATGGAACTGCTGGAGCAGGTTGGTCTTGCACACAGAAAGAACAGCAAGCTGCATCAGCTTTCGGGCGGTGAGCAGCAGAGAATTGCCATCGCCATTGCCCTTGCAAACTCTCCCAAGCTGCTGCTGGCAGACGAACCCACCGGCGCAGTTGACACCAAAACCGCAGCCCACATCCTTGAGCTTTTCCGCAAGCTCAACCGTGAGACCGGCATAACCATCGTCATCGTTACACACGACAGAATGATCTCCAAGCACGTGGACAGAGTTGTCGCCATCCGTGACGGACGCACCAGCAGTGAGTTCCTCATCCGTGCCGACTATGCCAAGCAGCTTAACGAGATCGACAGCCTCAACCGCTCCGAGGATAACGAGACCCACGATGAATATGCCATCATGGACAGAGCGGGACGTCTGCATATACCCCGTGAATATCTGGAAAAGCTGGGACTCAGCGGCAAGGACAAGGTCAAGGTGGAGATGGAGGACGGCAGGATCATTCTTTCCACCCCCAAGCTGGAAGAGGAAGAAAAAGAATAATAAAAAATACCGTTTATACGGCTGCAAAATCGGCAGAGGAGTTGTTCTTCTGCCGATTTTTTGTTATAATGTCATCAGAAAGCTTTTCCAAAACACACATTTACACAGGAGAAGAAGCTATGTATTGCATAAACAAGATAACGTCCCACCCCACCGTGGATTTTGCCGCCGAAGAGCTCAAAAAATATATGCGCATGATGATGCCCGAGGCAGGGGAGATACCCATTAAATATGCACCAAATGCCAAAGATGGATTGCGCCTTGGCATTATGTCCGATTTCGGGCTTGACACAAGTGAAGCGGAAGACCTTTTCCTCGATGACATTCTGCACATCGATACCGATGGCAAAAACGGCATCATCGCAGGTTCCAACCACCGCTCGGTGCTGCTTGCGGTTTATCGCTATCTGCGTGAAAACGGCTGCCGCTGGTTCTTCCCGGGAATTGACGGAGAATACATCCCCGTGCAGGATGTGCAGCCCACCCAATATCACAAAATGGCAGATTGCCGCTACCGCGGACAATGCAACGAGGGCGCAGAATATCAGTCCAATATGCTGGAAGTCATCGATTTTCAGCCTAAAATCGGAATGAACGTCTTTATGATAGAGTTCGACAACCCGAAGGTATATTACGATTTTTATTATAACAGCAACCACAACAAGGGCAATCGACCGCCGGAACCCATCAGCGCCATAACCGCAAAGCAGTGGAAGCGTCAATGCGAGGCAGAGCTCTCCAAGCGTTCGCTGCAGTTCCACGATATGGGACACGGCTGGACGGCAGAGCCTTTTGGAATTTCCTCTGCCAACGGCTGGGTCCGTGAGGATGACAACCCCGTGCCAGAGGATATGCGCCAATATCTTGCGGAATATAAGGGTGTGCGTGAGCTGTGGGGCGGTGTTGCGCTCAACACACAGTTCTGTATGTCCAACCCGGAGGCACGCACCATCGTTGCAAAATACGTTGCGGAATATGCCTATAAGCATCAGAACGTGGACTATCTGCACATCTGGCTGGCAGACGGCTCCTACAACCATTGCGAATGCCCGGAGTGCCGCAAAAAGACTCCGTCGGATTGGTATGTGATGCTGCTCAACGAGATCGATGAGTATCTCACCGAAAGAAAGCTGGATACACGCATCGTCTTCATCTGCTACACCGACACCACCTGGGCTCCCGAAACAGAGAAGATACACAACACAAAGCGGTTCTCCTTCCTGCTTGCCGCCATCACCCGCACCTATACCTCTCCCGTGCCGCAGGTGCTGCCGCAGATCAAGCTGGCTCCCTTTGAGCTGAACAAGGAGGGCTCCTTCCCACGCACCGTTGAGGAATATATCCTCCACGCAAAAGAGTGGCGGAAAGACGCAAACGTTCCCTCCATGGTCTATGAATATCACTTCTGGGTCCATCAGTATTACGATCTGGGCTCCATGGATTTTGCAAAGCTGCTCCACGATGACGTCAAAGGCTATTACAAGCACGGCTTCGACGGCATAATTCAGGATGGCTCACAGCGTTCCTTCTTCCCCACGGGCTACAACTTCCTCGCATATGCGGAGACGCTGTTTGACACAAAGGTGGATTTGGAAAAGGTTAAGCGCGATTATTTTGAACACGCCTTCGGCGATATTGCAGACGAAGTCATAAATTATCTCACAGCCGTCACCGCTGCGTTTGATATGTGCTACATGATGGACGGAAACCCCGCTGCAGAGGGCAAAGGCAGATACTATGCTCCGCAGCAGGCGGAAAAGCTGCAGAGCATTAAAACGATAGCCGAAAAATATGCCCCCATCTTTGAGGAGCACAGAGTTATGCCCTACAGAGCGCAGACAGTTTCCATGAAGCTGCTCCGCTATCATCTGGAGTTTGTCACAGCCCTTGCGGAGGTCTGCAGCCTCAAGGCAACGGGAGAAGATGCAAAGGCAAAGGAGAAATTCCTTGCGCTGGAGGAGAGCTTCGGCAGACACGAGTTCGAGATAGGCACCTGTTTCGATCAGCATATGTGCTTCAACTCCCTCAGCCGCATCTTCTGTGCACCCCAAAACTTTTACGAGGCAGAGTAATGCTTGAAGATGTCCCGACAGACTTTTGTCGGGGCATTTTTGTTTGATGAAAACAGCATTTTTTGTTGACAACGGCAGAACTGCGTGCTATAATTCAAGCGTGCCCGAGTGGCGAAAAATGAATAGTTGCATTCAGCTCCGAAAATTCGGATCAGAGGGAAGTTCGGTGAAAATCCGTCGCAACCGCCATTACCGTAATTGGAGAGAACTCCATAAGTCGGAATACTCGCTGTGTGCAGTTATGGCTTCCGCAGTTTGCGGAACATTTTTGGGCGAGAAAAGTGCAGCCGTTTTTGTTTCCCCAAGGGGCTTTTTTCGGCTGCGTTGAGGAAAATGAGAATTGTTGCGCTTTGTTGCCTGTGTTTGGTGACCAAGCGTTTTTTATTTGGGGTGAGTTTTATGAAATACGATGCCGAAATTTGCTTAAGGCTGCTTAAAGAGAAAAACTGCGAGCTCAAACAGTTGGGAGAAACGCGGTATCCCTGCCGCGGAGATTTCAGCGATGAGGAGGTTGCAGCAATAAAATCTTTCTTCGGTCCGTGGCCGAGAGCGCTGGAGGCAGCAGAGATAAAACCGCCCCGCAGCGATGATTTTGAACAGCGCAAAAAGGAAAAACGCATCAATGCCAAGCGCCGCCGCACCCTGGCAAAGATAAACAAAACGGAGGAAAAACAAAATGAAAAGAATGACTGACGGCTCTCTTAAAAAGGTCATTGCGGTGCTGGCTGCGGCATTGATGTTGATGACAAGCTGTGTTACAGCTTTTGCAGAGAGCGAAACAACCGAAGTTACAGTCACGGTGGTGGGTGAAAACGGCGAGATAGTGCTGGCTGCAGAAAAAATTGCAGTCACAGATTCCGACAGCGACGGTGTCATCACCATCAACGATACTCTGTATTGCGCACACGAGGCAAAATATCCCGGCGGCGCAGCTGCAGGCTACGGCTCTGAAAACACAGACTACGGTCTGAGCCTCACCCTGCTTTGGGGGATCGATAACGGCGGCAGCTACGGCTATATGCTCAACGACGGCAGCCCCATGTCCATGTCGGACCCCGTCAAAAACGGCGATTATGTCTGCGCATATGCCTACACAGACCTCACCGCCTGGTCGGACGTGTATTCCTATTTCGACGTGAAGAGCGTTGAAGCAGCGGCAGGCGAGGAGATGACCCTCACCCTCAGATACGTAGGCTTTGACGAAAACTGGAGTCCCGTGGTGATAGATGTTGCGGGCGCGACCGTAACGGTTGACGGCGTAGCCACCGATATTGTCACAGACGAAAAGGGCGCCGCAACCCTCACGCTGGAAAAAGGCGACCACATC
>JAFSHJ010000114.1 GCA_017440425.1 Oscillospiraceae bacterium
CTTTTGTAAAGGGCACCGTCCACACCGATCATACCGATAATGGTGAGGATAACGTCTTTGCCGCTACAGTTTTTGGGAAGGGAGCCCTTAAGCTCAAATTTAATTGCAGAAGGCACCTTGAACCAGGCCATGCCGGTGGCCATTCCTGCGGCCATATCCGTGCTGCCAACTCCCGTGGAGAAAGCTCCCAGTGCGCCGTAGGTGCAGGTGTGGCTGTCTGCACCGATGATGCAGTCTCCGGCGGTGACAACACCCTGCTCGGGGAGGAGAGCGTGTTCAATGCCCATTTTGCCAACATCATAAAAGTGGCTGACACAGTGAGAGCAGGCAAATTCGCGGCAGGTTTTGGATTGCTCTGCGGCTTTGATATCTTTGTTGGGGACAAAGTGGTCGAGCACGATGGCTATCTTATCTTTATCAAAAACTTTATCAAAGCCGGCTTTTTTGAACTCGTTAACGGCAACGGGAGTGGTTATATCGTTGCCGAGAACAATGTCAAGCCTGGCATTGATAAGCTGTCCTGCGGAGACAGAGTCAAGTCCTGCGTGGGCAGCAAGAATTTTTTGGGTCATTGTCATTCCCATTATTTAGCATCTCCTTTGGTCATATTGTGGAATGCGCTGAGCAGAGCCTTGGTGCTGGCGGTAATAACGTCGGTATCGGTACCGGCACCCCAAAACATCTTTCCACCGTCACGCTCCAGGCCGATGTAGGAGGCAGCGACACTGTGAGAGCCCTGTCCCTGCATACTGTGCTGTGTAAATACCTGCAGGGTATATTCTTCGTTAGTATATGCTTTCAAAGCGTTGTTGATGGCACTGAGAGAACCGTTGCCGTTTGCTTCCATTTCAGTTTCTATGCCGTCTTTCATAAAGGTGATGTCGATCTTAACAGCATCGTTTTCACGCATAAACTCGAAGTCGATCACGCTTATCTCGCCCTTTATGTTGAGGTAATTCTCGGTAAATATCTCCATGACCTCGTCCGGCTTGAGTTCCTTGTGTTCGCGGTCGGAGATATCCTTGCAGAGATAGCTGAAATGCTCGCGCATCTTGGAGGGAAGGTTGTAACCATAGGTTTGTTCCATCAAATAGCCTATTCCGCCCTTGCCGCTCTGGGAGTTGACCCTTATGACATCCGCATCATATGTTCTGCCGATATCCTTCGGGTCTATGGGAAGATAGGGTACGCTCCATGTGTGAAGCTTATGCTTGCTGCGGTATTTCATACCCTTTGCAATGGCATCCTGATGGCTGCCGGAGAATGCGGCAAACACCAATGCTCCTGCATAAGGTGCTCTCTCATAGACGTGCATTCTGGTGCAGTTTTCATATTTTTCAACCAGATAGTTCATGTTGGAGAGATCAAGCTTGGGATCAACACCGTGAGAATACATATTCATTGCAAGGGTGATTATGTCAACGTTGCCGGTGCGCTCTCCGTTGCCGAAGAGTGTGCCTTCAACACGGTCGGCGCCTGCAAGCAGAGCAAGCTCGGTGTCTGCAACGCCTGTGCCGCGGTCATTGTGGGGGTGAACGGAGATGGTGACATGCTCGCGGTATTTCAGGTTTTCGTGCATATATTCGACCTGACTTGCATAGACGTGGGGGGAGCTCATCTCAACTGTTACGGGCAGGTTGATGATGACATTGTTATCGGCAGAGGGCTCCAGCACGTCAAGAACAGCGTTGCAAACATCCAGCGCATATTCCGGCTCGGTACCGGTAAAGCTTTCGGGAGAATATTCAAAGCGGAAATTTCCCTCATATTCTGCGGCAAGCTTTTTAACCAGCTCTGCACCTTCAACAGCAATCTGCTTTATCTCTTCTTTGCTTTTTTTAAACACCTGCTCACGCTGTGCAACGCTTACGGAGTTGTAAAAATGAATTATTGCATTTGGTGCACCCTTGCAGGCCTCAAAGGTCTTGCGGATGATGTGCTCACGGCACTGTGTGAGTACCTGGATATTCACGTCATCGGGGATCATATTGTTATCGATGAGTGTGCGGAGAAACTCATATTCAGTCTCGCTGGCAGCAGGGAAGCCGACCTCAATATCCTTAAAACCAACCTCCAGCAGCAGCTTGTAATATTCCAGCTTTTCTTCAAGGCTCATTGGAATAATAAGACTTTGGTTTCCGTCGCGCATATCCACGCTGCACCAGATAGGTGCTTTTTCAACCTGTTTTTTGGTCGACCATTTATTGTATGTTCCGGGAGGGGGATAATAACCCGGTGTATATTTACTTGAATCCATCAAAAGGGATCACTCCTTTAAATTTCGGCTATAACTTCAACTTCCACAAGAACGTTTTTGGGAAGAGTTTTAACTGCAACGCAGGAGCGTGCAGGCTTGTTTACAAAATATTTGGCATATACCTCGTTGAATGCGGCAAAATCTGCCATATCGCTGAGGAAGCAGGTGGTTTTGATTGCTTTTTCAAGGGAGGTGCCTGCGGCATCGAGAACTGCGGCAAGGTTTTTGCAAACCTGCTCGGTCTGTTCGGTAATGGTGACAGCTTCGATCTGTCCGGAAACGGGGTTAATGGGTATCTGTCCGGAGGTGAAAATTAGGTTTCCCAGGGTAATAGCCTGGGAATAGGGGCCGATAGCTGCGGGGGCATTATTTGTGTTGATTACGTTACTCATTTTTCAATCTCCTTCAGATATAAATTTTGTTTAACAAACAAAAAACCGTCCCAAAGCCTTTGCTTTGAGACGGGTGACATCTTTGTGCACTCGCGGTACCACTCAAATTGCAGTTTAAAAAACTGCCGCTCTTCGGGATCAAACAATCCCTATGCTTTTACGCAGCAATCACGGGAGGTTTCTACTGGCAAAACGTTTTCGGGCCTCCGGCTCAGAAGGGAGAGGTCGTTAGGATAGCAGCATACCGATTTACACCAACCATCGGCTCTCTGAAATGTGTCTGTCCTGACCGGCTTCGTCACAGCCTTTAATTAACTTTTGGCTAAATTATAGCACCGGGATTTTAATTTGTCAATATGCTGAAAAAATTTTTTTGAAAATTTGCAAAATAAACAACAGCCCATCCAAAAGGACAGGCTGTCGGTAAATTATAGGGTTATACGCGGTCGCGGATCTCTTTGGTGAGCTTTTCAACAAAGACATCGAGGGGCATTGTTTCGGTCTGTGCTGTGTCGCGGTTACGTACGGATACGGTGCCTTCTTCGGCCTCTTTCTGACCGATGATGAGCATATAGGGAACTCTGTCAACAACCTGAGCTTCACGGATGAGGTAACCGATCTTCTCGTTGCGATCATCCAGTTCGCAGCGTACGCCTGCAGCACGGAGAGCTTCGTAGACCTTTGCACCGTATTCGGCATATTTCTCGGAAACGAGCAGAACCTTTGCCTGGGTGGGAGCAAGCCAGGCGGGGAACTTGCCTGCGAAGTGCTCGGTGAGGATACCGATGAAGCGCTCAATGGAGCCGAAGCATACGCGGTGGATCATGATGGGACGCTGTTTTTCGCCCTTCTCATCCACATATTCAAGCTCGAAGTTGAGGGGCATCTGGAAGTCCAGCTGAATTGTTCCGCACTGCCAGGTTCTTCCGAGAGAATCTTCCAGATGGAAGTCGATCTTCGGACCGTAGAAAGCGCCGTCGCCCTCGTTGATGGTGTAGGGGAGGTTGAGTGCTTCAAGGGCATTCTTCAGACCCTCTGTAGCTGCTTCCCAATCCTCGTCGCTGCCCATGCTGTCTTCGGGGCGGGTGGAGAGCTCTACGGAATATTTAAAGCCAAACTTGCTGTAAACTTCGTTGATGAGA
>JAFSHJ010000115.1 GCA_017440425.1 Oscillospiraceae bacterium
ACTTATGCGGCTGCTGCCCGATTACAGAGGAAACCTGCTGGCAGAGATGACGGTGGGACTTTCCGGACGGACAGACAGTGAAGAGCAGAATGCGACAGATAATTTCAGAACGGCAGGCATCTCCCACATTCTCGTGGTCTCGGGAATGCATTTGATGATAGTTTCGAATGCGGTGCTGCTGGTTTTGGAGATGCTTGGTTTAAACAGGCGGATATCCGCAGCGGCGGCAGCGCTGTTCGTGGTGTTTTACATCTTCCTTACAGGCGCAGGAGTGGGAGTTGTGCGTGCGGGAATAATGGTGATGTTTGGCTTTTTGGCAATTCTGCTTGGCAGAAGGTCGGACAGCCTGACGGCGATCTCTTTGGCGGCAGCAATAATCGTTATTGTAAAGCCGTTTTCGCTGCTCTCAGTTTCAATGTGGCTGTCCTTTTCGGCGGCGCTGGGAATATTGGTGTTCTCGGGGAAAATGACGGCGTGGCTGATGCGAAAGCTGAAAAAGCTTCCGCACCGAAAGACCGTTGCAACTCTTATCGAGCTGTTTTGTGTCAGCTTTTCTGCGTGGGCGGCAACGCTGCCGGTGTCGATAGTTATGCTGGGCGAAATTTCGCTCTGCGCCGTGCTTGTCAACATGATAATAGCACCGCTGCTGCCGATAATTATGATCTCGGGCATAGCGGCAGGTCTGCTTTCGCTGATAGATGTGAGATTTTTTATCACAAGATTGTGCGCAGGCATTGCAGGAAGCCTGTTAGCTGTGATAAAATGGATATCAGAGGGCATAGCAAAAATTCCATACGCAGCGATGAATGTAAGCTATAACTTTTTAAAGCTGTGGGTGGCAGGCAGCATAATAATGTTGCTGTCGGTGCTGCTGTTTGCACCAAAGAACAAAAGCTGTCTCAAAATTGCGGCGGCTGCAAGCGCCTTTGCGCTGGTGGTCTCGGTTGGAAGCTATGCTTTTGCAATGCGAGACACAGCAGTGATAAGGGCCTCCGCATTGGAAAACGGCAGCGCAGTCAGCGTTGAATATAAAGGCGAGCGCTTTGTTGCGGCAGACGTTGAGACGGTGGGTGATGCTGCGCTGCTGAACGAGCAGATAAACTCACAAAGCGGCAGCAGGGTGGATGCACTTGCAATGGAATATGCGGGTGATCTGAAGAACAGAGTAAAAGTTTCGGAGCGTGCAATATTGCGCATCAAGCCGAAAAATCTTATAATAACCGAAAAGCTGCTGAATGATGAAAAGATAGCGGATACGCTGGCAGAGTTTGATATAAACGGATACCGCAAAGCGGAAAATATGCAGATGACGCTGCGTGACGGCAGAATAACCGCAAAATCGGCGGCAGACGGCGTGTGGTTCATATCCGTGAACGGACTGAGGCTGCTCTACGTTGTGAAAGACACGGACATAATGGATATAAGCGCCGCAGATACCGATATCGATGTGCTTATCATCGGCGGTGCGGAGCTGAAAAACGAGAGAAAGCTTCGTGAGAGTGTCACGGTGATAGCAGGCCATTCCGTGGACTATGACGGCTGCGGAGAAACGACCTTTTTGGAAAGCGGAGAATATACGGTCATAATGACAGAAAACGGACGGATATTTTAAAAAACGGAGGTGAGGACGGATGTTATTTAAGGATGAACAGCAGTTTGCAGAGCATCTGAGGGGGAAAGAGCTGCTGAATATGTATTTCCTCTTCGGTGAGGAGAGCTACCTCAAACAGCAGTATCTGGCAAAGCTGGTGTCTATGGCGGTGTCCAAAGATCTGGCGATGTTCAACCTGCATAAGTTTGACGGCAAGGTCTCCATGGATGAGCTCAGCGACGTGGTCTATTCCTTTCCCGTTATGGCAGAGCGCAGATGCGTTGTTGTGACAGACCTTGATGTGGAGAAGCTGTCCGCATCCGAGACAGAAAAGCTTATGGAGCTTGCATCCACGGCACCGGAAAGCTGCGTGCTCATTTTCGTCACCGACCTCATTGAGGTGAACCTTAAAAAAAGCACAAAATATAAAAAGCTCGTGGAAAAAATGGGCAGAAAGGGCGGAGCAATAGAGCTTGCCAAGCGGGACGGAGCAAAGCTGGCGCAGTTTATGCGTCAGGAGGCGGCAAAGCTGAAATGCACCATCTCCGCAGATAACTGCCGCTATCTCATTGAGCGCTGCACCGATAACATGGAGGTGCTCAAGGGCGAGATAAGAAAGCTTTCGGAGTTCTGCCTGCAGAACGGGCGGGACGAGATAACAAGAGAGGACATAACCGAGTGCTGCGCACAAACCCCGGACAGCAGCATATACGATATAACCAAAGCCATCTCCCGCGGCAACTATAACGATGCCATCAAGTGTCTTGATGAGCTGCTCTATAACCGTGTGGAGCCGGTGGTGATAATGGCAACGCTGTCGGGATTTTATATCGATCTCTACCGTGCAAAGGTGGCAAATCTTTCGGGCAAAAACGTGTCCGATATCGTCAAGACCTTTTCCTACGGCAACAGAGCCTTCGTGGTGGACAAAGCCTTCCGTGAAAGTGCCTCCTATTCCGAGCAGAGCCTTGCAGACAGCATCGAGGTGCTGCGCAAAGGGGACGAGATGCTTAAGGGCAGCAGAGTTGAGGACAGCATAATCCTTCAGCAGACGCTGACGAGGCTGTTTGCCTGCAGAAAACGCGGATAACAAAAATTTAACGGAGAAACGCAATGTATAAAGTATCGCAGGCGATAGTCGTAGAGGGAAAATACGACAAGATAAAGCTTGCCTCGCTGGTGGATGCGACTGTCATACAGACAGACGGCTTCCAGATATTCAAAGACAAAGAGCTGCTTGCAATGCTTCGGCTGCTTGCAGATAAAAAAGGGCTTGTGGTGCTCACCGATTCGGATGCCGCAGGCTTCAAAATAAGAGGCTATATCAATTCGGCAATAGCCAAAGAAAAGGTGATACACGCCTACATCCCCGATATCCACGGCAAGGAGAAACGCAAAGCAGCTCCCGGCAAAGAGGGAAAGCTGGGGGTGGAGGGTGTGCCTGCCGAATGCATAATCGAGGCGCTTAAAAGAGCGGGTGTGCTGGAAGAGGCAGGAGAGCAGAGCAAGGCTGCGGCAATGACCAAGGCAGATATGTGGGAGCTGGGACTTTCCGGCGGCACAGACAGCTCCGAAAAACGCAGAAAGCTTTGCGAAAGGCTTTCGCTTCCGCAGCGGCTTTCCGCAAATGCGCTGCTCACGGTGCTCAACTCAATAACCACCAAAGAAGAACTTGAAGAGCTGCTGAAATAACGCAGCCATCACACACAGAAAAGAGGTGACGGACAGTGAAACTTGATAGCTTGGGATTTATCTTTGGGCTGCTGCCCATTTCCATAATTTTATATGCGGCAACTCCCCGCAAATTCAGGAACTATACTCTGTTCGTCATCAATGCGGTATATTATCTCTTCATCGGCTGGCAGGCCGTCGCAATAACCGCAGCGGCGGTGGCGATGGATTACGGCACGGCTGTGTTTTTGGATCGGGTAAGAGGCAGGGCAAAGCTTGCAAAGCTCAGGCTGCCGCTGCTGGTGCTTATGGCAGGCAAAAACATTTTCGGCGCAATATATTTTGCCGTTGTGGATCAGATGATCCCCACCGCGGCAAACTTCGGTTTTGTGGTCTATGCCATCACCGCAACGGGATACCTTGTGGACGTGTTTGGCGAACACGAAAAAGCAGAGAAGGATCCCATCCGCTTTGCGCTATTTTCCACGCTGTTCTGCAAAATGTATATCGGTCCGCTGGTGCGCTGGAAGGATATGAAAGACCAGCTTGCAGGTGAAAACGGAGAAGGCAGACGCTTTTTGCCGGGTGACGTTGCAGAGGGACTAAGCATCTTTTTGTTCGGCACAGCCAAAAAGGTGCTTATAACAGACCGTTTGGTGGAATTTGCCCTCTCGCTTGAGCAGGTCAACTTTGAGACACCCACAATTTTGGGAAAATGGCTGGCGGTGATCGTTTTCGCCCTCAGAATTTTCTTCGAGCTTTCCGCCTACAGCGATATGGCAAGAGGTCTCGCGCTGGTGTTTGGCATCAAGCTGCCCCGCAACTTCTATTATCCCTATCAAAGTGTCAGCATCAGCGATTTTCTGCACCGCTTCAACAGCACCGTCACCCAGTTTTTCGAGCACTATGTCTACAATGCGCTCATAAGAGAAAAGGGAGAGACCGAAGAGGGTAAGGCGAAGGCAGGTGTCCTTTCGGATATCATCAACACCCTGCTGGTCTGCCTGCTGTTCAGCCTGTGGTTCGGCGTCAACTTCAACTATATGATATGGGGCATATATCTGGCGGTGTTCATCATTCTGGAGAAATATCTGCTGCAAAAGGTTTTGGATAACATTCCAATGCTGTTCAGCAGACTCTATGCCTTCGTCGTGATAATGCTTTCCTTCATAATCTTCGCATCGGATAACATGAGTCTGTTCCTGCGTTCCGTTGCGGCTGTGTTCAATTTTTCAACAGACCTCAGCACCACCAAACTGGAATATCTGCTGAGCAGCAACTTTTTGATGCTGGTGGTAGCGGTGCTGTTTTCATCAAGTCTGTTCTCGTTTTTGATGAGAAAGCTGAAAGCAAAAAGCAGCGTTTTGGGAAGGATACTCTCGCTGGTGTGGGTGATCGCACTGACGGTAACAACGGTCGCGTTCCTGCTGTAACGGCGGAAAAACATTTAAAAAGGAGGTACGGCAGATATGGCAGATAAGATTACGGCGCTGATAATTGTGGCAATATTGATTGCCGTGCCGCTTTTCTCGCTGTTTGCAAACGAAAACTATAAACAACTTGATATCGATATCTTCGGCGGCGGACAGAACCTGCCGGAGCAGATGGAGGAATATCTCTCGGAGAATATGCCGGGTAAGCTGGCGCTGGGCAGACTAAAACACCGGCTGCTGGTTTGGGGCGGCTTGGAGGAGTTTGATGGCTTCTTTTTCAAAGAGGGCAAGCTGATCAAAAACTATGCTCCCGACGATGAAAACGGCATCACCGGCAACCTGCAGAACATCTTCGATTTTATTCTGCAAAAGCAGATGCCATCTTATATTATGCTCATCCCAACTGCCTGCGTGGTCTGTCAGGAGGATGTGCCGGAGCTGGCAGACATCTTCAACCAAAAAACAATGATAGACACCGTCTACAGCGCCTTTTCGGGCAATGCAATAACGGTGGATGCCTACGGTGCGCTGTTCCGCAACAGAGAAAAATATATCTATTACAACACAGACCCATTGGTCACATCTCTCGGTGGATATTATCTCTATAACGAGCTGGCAGGCAAGCTTGGCAAAACACCCAGCGGAATGTCCGGCTTTGACGTGACTTATGCAGGATACGGCTTTTACGGCTCGCTCTATAAAGAGAGGCCAATGGACGGCGTGAAAAGCGATGTGATATCCCTCTACAGCTACAAAAGCTACGACAGAAACTATACCGTCACCCACCATAAAGCGGGTTACACCTATTCATACGACAGCCTTTACGTTCCGGAGTTTGAAAGCACCGAAAACAAAACGGATATCATCCTCGGCGGACTTTCGCCCATCGTCACCATCGAGACCTCCCGCCCCTACAAAGACGAGCTGCTGATTTTCGGTGATGAGACAGCCAAAAGCTATGTTCCGTTTTTGGCAAACCACTATGCAAAGATAACGGTGGTCTCGCTGGATAAGCTCACCCCGGAGCTTGCCCAAACCATAGAGATAGACCAATACCGTCAGGTGTTGTTCGCCTATTCTGCGGAGACCTTTGCGGAGCTTGGTGCGCTGGATAACATCGGTTACTTTTTAAGTGAATAAAATGCAGATAGCTGTGTTTCGGCCCGTACAAACAGTACGGGCTTTTTATTATATTGAGAAGCTTCGGCGCATATAATTTGCCAAGGGGGAATGGCGAATGATGTCGTGGGTGTTGGCGGCAATGATAGCAGCGGCAATAATATTCGGGTGCGCAGGGGGAAGGATAGATGAAGTTTCTGCCGCAGCCATAGGGGACGGAGTGAGGGCGGTGGAGCTATGCATCGAGCTGCTGGGCGCCGTCTGCCTTTGGAGCGGCATAATGAAGGTGGCGGACAAAGCAGGGCTGACGGAAAAGCTGAACAAAGTAATACACAGGTGCGTGGGTCCGCTTTTCAAGGGGATTCCGAGGGACTCGGCGGCAATGAAGGCAATATCTCTCAACATCACCTCCAATATGCTGGGGTTGGGCAATGCGGCTACCCCTTTTGGAATAACCGCAATGCGGGAGCTGGATGAACTCAATGGCAAAAGATGCACCGCAAGCGCCCATATGATACTGTTTGCGGTGATGAATTCGGCGGCATTTCAGCTTGTGCCGTCGGCATCCATTGCAGCAATAAGGCTGAGCGGAGGTGCAGCGGCGCCGCTGGATATAATGCCGGCGGTGTGGCTGACCTCTGCCGCCTCGCTGACGGCAGGCATAACAATGGCGATGATGCTCAACGGAATTTTGAAAAACAGCCGTCTGCCATCCGCTAAAAGCAAAAAACAAAGGAGAACAACAGCAGAATGAGCGGATACATCATCCCCGTAATAATCGGAGGCGTGGTAATATACGGCGCAGTAAAGAAGGTCAACGTGTTTTCGGTGTTCATCGAAGGGGCATCGGAGGGAATGGGTGTGGCGGTGCGGATGCTGCCGCCGCTGATAATACTTATGACAGCCATCGGGATGTTCAGGGCATCGGGTGGGCTGGAATTTTTCACAAAGCTGCTGGCACCTGTTATGGAGGCGGTGGGGCTTCCCAAAGAGGTGGCACCGCTGGTGCTGCTTCGCCCCGTGTCCGGCAGCGGCGCCACCGCCATATTGCAGGATATCGTCAGCAACTACGGTGCCGACAGCTTTGCAGGAAGAGTTGCAAGTGTTATGACCGGCTCCACCGAGACCACCTTTTACACTCTTGCCCTCTATTTTGGCGCAACCTCCGCAGAAAACACCCGTTATGCATTGGGTGCTTCTCTCTTTGCAGATGCGGTGAGCTTTGCGGTCAGCGCCCTTGCGGTCAGGCTTTTCCTCGGAGCATAAAACTCTTGTCAACCGGCTGCAGATAGTATATAATAGGATTGTAATCTGCAATAAGGAGAATAAAACAAATGAGATATCAGTATATGACTTCCGGCGTGTGCTCCAGAGCCATTGAGCTGGAACTGGAAAACGGGATCGTTAAAGAGGTCAAGTTTATCGGCGGCTGCAAAGGCAACACCCAGGGCGTTGCAGCACTCATCCGCGGAATGGATGCCAAAGAAGCCGTTGAACGCATCAAGGGCATAGATTGCGGCGGCAAGGGCACATCCTGCCCCGACCAGCTCTCCAAAGCCATTGAACTCGCCCTTGAGCAGGAATAACATCCCGATTTTGTGTATAATTTTAACTGGATAATACTCGAAGTATAAACAAACACACCGAAAATTTCATATCGGTGTGTTTTTGTTTTAAAGTGGGGAAAAATAAAAGAAATTCAAAAACAAACGCAATAAAAATGTAAGAATCAGCACACTTGCCTTTTATAGTGTGATTTGTTATAATAGCGTTATAAACAAAGCGGTTTGCTTTGTCACGAAAGAAGAGTGACTATATGAGGATAAAAAAAGCGGTCATCCCCGCAGCGGGATTGGGAACAAGGGTGCTTCCCGCATCAAAGGCAATGCCAAAAGAGATGCTTCCCATTGTGGATAAACCCGCCATACAGTATATTGTGGAAGAGGCTGTGCGTTCGGGCATAGAGGATATCCTCATCATCACCAGCAGAGGCAAAACCACGGTAGAGGATCACTTCGACCGCTCTCCCGAGCTGGAGGAGCGCCTTCTGCGCGCAGGCAAAGTGGAGATATATAACGAGATGGTGGCCATCTCCGAGCTGGCAAACATTCAGTATGTCCGCCAGAAAGAGACCAAGGGATTGGGTCATGCGGTGCTTTGCGCAAAGGCATTTGCGGCAGGCGAGCCCTTTGCCGTGCTCTATGGCGACGACGTCATCCTCGGTGAAACACCTGCCTGCGCAGAGCTGTGTGCCGCCTATGAAAAATACGGTATCGGCGTGGCGGGAATAAAGCCGGTGCCAACCGAGCTGGTCACAAAATATTGCTCGCTGGAAGTTGAAAAAATTGAGGATAAGCTGTTCAAGGTCAGCGATATGATAGAGAAACCCAAGCCGGAGGAGATGTTCTCCAACTATTCCATTTTGGGCAGAGTGGTGCTCCCCTCCGATATCTTCGATATTTTAACGGATCTTCCTCCCGGCGCAAACGGCGAGATACAGCTCACCGATGCAATGAAGATACTTGCAAAGAGGGAAGGCATGATCGGTGTGGAATTTTCCGGCGAGCGCTATGATATGGGCAATAAGCTGGGGATCCTCAAAGCAATTGTTCAGGTGGGACTCAAGCACCCGGAAGTGGGCGCCGAGTTTGCCGAATATCTTAAAACAGTAAAACTCTGAAACATCAAAAAGGAGTGTTGAGTTTGATCTCCAAAAATATGGCGGAAGCAGTATTGGAAAAGGCGCTTTGCGAAGGTGCTGATTTTTCCGAGCTCTATATAGAAGACACCGAGAGCAACAGCATAGAGATGACCGACGGCACAGTTAAGGATGCGGTAAGCTCCCGCAGACACGGCGCAGGCATAAGAGTGTTCAGCGGAACCAAAAGTGCCTATGCCTACACCGCCAACACCTCCGAAAAAGCTTTGCTGGAGACAGCAAAAGCCGCAGCCGCAGCGCTGGAATGTGCAGGAAACACCTCCACTGCACTGTTTGAGGTCAAAACCTACGGCGCAGCTCCCGAGCTTGCCATGGGTGACATAGACAACGAGGCGAGAATTGCCGTGATGAAAAAGGCAAACAGCGCCGCAAGAAGCTATTCCGACGATGTTAAGCAGACAGTCATCAGGCTGATGGAGACAGACCAGCGTGTGATGATCTGCAACAGCGAGGGCGTTTGGGCAGAAGACCGCCGTCCGAGGATACGTCTTGCGGTTCAGGCAATAGCATCCGGCGAAAACGGCACACAGACGGGCAGCGACAGTCCCGGATTCTCTATGGGATTTGAAGTGTTTCGGGATAAAATAGACCCCGAAAGCTGCGGCAAAGAGGCTGCAAGGGTTGCGGTGACAATGCTGCACGCACCCGAATGTCCGGCGGGATATCTGCCGGTAATCATAGACGGCGGCTTTGGCGGCGTTATCTTCCACGAGGCCTGCGGACACTCTCTGGAGGCGACCTCCGTATCCAAAGGCAACTCGGAATTTTGCGGCAAGCTGGGACAGAAGATAGCGGCAGACTGTGTCAGCGCCGTGGATGACGGCACTATTGCAGGCGAATGGGGCAGCATCGGCTGCGACGACGAGGGAACTCCCTCCCAAAGGAACCTGCTCATTGAAAACGGAATTTTGAAGGGATATATGATAGATAAGCTGGGCGGACGCAGAATGGGTATGGCTCCCACGGGCAGCAGCCGCAGGCAGGGCTATAGCTTTGCACCCACATCCAGAATGACCAACACCTTCATCCTCCCCGGCAATGACAACGCAGAGGAGATGATCCGCTCCACAGCGGAGGGACTCTATGCCAAAAAGATGGGCGGCGGTTCGGTGAACCCGCTGACAGGTGAGTTCAACTTTGCCGTTGCAGAGGGTTATTGGATAAGAAACGGCGAAATTCTCACACCCGTAAGAGGGGCAACCTTGGTTGGCAAAGGCTCCGAGGTGCTGCTGCACATCGACCGTGTTGCAGATAAAATGTGGATGGCGCAGGGTGTTTGCGGATCGGCATCGGGTCAGGTGCCCACAAACGTGGGTCAGCCCAGAATAAGGGTCAGCGAGATAACCATCGGCGGAAAAGGAGGCGCACTGTAATGGCTGTTGTTGGCTTTGAAGAGTTCAGAGATAAGGCATTTGAGGCGGCAAAGGCGCAGGGCTGCGACGCCGCCGAGGTATATTACGTTGAAAGTGAGCGCTTCACCGTCAAAGTGCTGGAGCAGGAGATAGACAGCTATTCTGTCAGCAAAAGCGAGGGACTGGGTCTGCGTGTAAAGCTGGCAGGCAAGGATGGCTATGCCTACACCGAGCTGCTGGATGAGCCGGAGAAGCTGGTTGCCCGTGCTGCGGATAACGCAAAGGTCATTGAAAGCAGCGACGACCACCCCATGCAGACAAAATGCGAATATCAACAGATAATTCAGCCGGAAAATCCGTTGACGGAGCTTTCGGAAAAGGAAAAAATTGCGTTGGCAAAGGAGCTTGAGCGCCGCTGTCTGGAGGTAGACCCAAGGGTCAAACGTGTCTCTCACAACCTTTTCAGCAGCTACAGCGCAAAGGTGAAAATATATAACACTTTGGGTCTTGCGGCAGAAAACAGCGAAAAAGGCTGTTATTGCTATGTTTCCCCCGTTATGGAGGAAAACGGCGAGATCCACGAGGGAATGAGCTTCAGGTTCGGCGCAAAAAGCGCAGAGACAAAAGAGTGCGCAGAGGAAGCTGTTGCGGAAGCGGCGGCTCAGTTCGGCGCAAGTCCCGTTGCAGCGGGAGAATACCGTGTGCTGCTGCGCAACGATGCGGCCGCCGACCTGCTGGATACCTTCTCGGGAATGTTCTCCGCAGAGCGTGCCCAAAAGGGAATGTCTCCCCTTGCAGGCAAAGAGGGTGAGGCGATAGCTGTCACCGGGCTGACGGTGGTGGATGATCCGCTCTATCCTGAATTCCCCCGTGCATTCGATGATGAGGGAACACCTTCGGAGAAGACGGTGGTGGTGGAAAACGGCAGACTCAATTCGCTGCTCCACAACCTGAAAACCGCCCAAAAAGCGGGAGTGCGCTCCACATCCAACGCAGGCAGAGCATCTGCCGCTTCCCCCGTGGACGTTGCACCCTCCAATTTCTATATCGTGCCCGGCGAAAAGAACTTCGATGAGCTTGTTGAACAGCTCGGCAACGGTCTTGTTATAACAGAGATATCGGGACTTCATTCTGGTGCCAACGCCTACACGGGAGATTTTTCGCTGCTGGCAAAGGGCAGACTGGTGGAAAAGGGAACAGCTGTCCGTGCGGTGGAGAGGATAACCGTGGCAGGCTCCTGGCTGAACCTTATGAAAAACATTGAAGAGATCGGCGCAGATCTCAAATTCGGCATTCCCGGCGGCAGCTGCATCGGCTCACCCAGCCTTTTGATAAAAGGTCTTATGGTGTCGGGAAAATAAATTGGACCCACAAACTTCAAAGGAGGGAGAAAAATGGTTTGGAAAAAGCTTTTTGCATTGCTTCTTGCTGCGCTGATGCTGTTTTCGCTGTTTGCAGCGGCGGCATTTGCAGATGAGCCCGCACCAACCAAATGGAGCGGCGAAAGAGAAGCCTTTGACGATGCAAACGGCAGGGGAAACTCACAACAGAACCCCATAATCATAGATACTCCCGAAAAGCTGGCATATCTTGCAGAGCGGGTGTTGGCAGGCAACAGCTACCGCGGAACCTATTTTGAGCTTGGCGCAAACATAGACCTCGGTAAAAAAATATGGGATCCCATCGGCAGCGAGGCAGCCCCCTTTGAAGGAATGTTCAACGGCAAAGGCTTCACGGTAAGCGGAATGTATGTCTGCAACTCGGAATATGCGGGACTTTTCGGTTGCGTGGAAAGCTATGCCGAGATAAAAAACCTCAACGTAGAGGGCAACATTTTTGCATCGGGAGAGAACAGCAAGTGCATTTCCGGCGGAATTGCGGGAATTGCATCGGGCAAGATCTCCAACTGCTATTATAAAGGAACCATTGCTGTCAGCGCTCTGGGATCCTGCGCTGCAGGCGGCATTGTGGGCGGACTTGGCGGCGAAATTGCAAACTGCAAAACCTATGCCGCAATAATAATGGGTGAAAACGCAACGGAAACGGCAAAAGCGGGCGGCATTGCAGGATATATCAGCGGCGGCAGCATTGAAAATTGCCGCTCCGACGGAGAGATTTCTGCTTGCGCAAACGATACCGCTCTTGCAGGCGGTGTCACCGGCGACAGCTATAATGGCAGCATTATGGGTTGCGTTACCCGCTGTATAGTTGAAACGGAGGGTGCAACCTCCGTGGCAGGCGGCATCGTGGGATATCAGCAGAGCGGAAACGTGATCGGCTGTTCAAGCAGCAGGACCGTCACCGCAAAGATGGGTGTTGGCGGCTCGGATGCGGCGGCAGGCGGCATTGTTGGAATTGCAAAGGCATATATATCGGATTGTATGAATGTGGGCGGTGTTTTTGGCATCGGCACAATGAGCGCAGGCGGTGTTGTTGGCAGAATGGAAGAAAACGCATCGCTGCTCAACAGCTATAACAGCGCAGATGTTACTGCAGACAGCGGATATGCCGCAGGAATAGCCGCAGAAAATGCAGGCAGGGTGATCAACTGCTATAACATCGGCTCGGTGAGCGGAGCGGTCGTGGACGGAATAGTCAGCGGCGGCAGCGGCAAGGCAGAATATTGCTACACCATCGCCACAGAGCGCAGCACCGCTCTTGAAAATTGCGGCACCGTGGAAAAACCGAATGCCAAGGTGGAATCGGCAGGCGGCATATACATAGACGGCAGGGCTTATCCCGAAAGCACCATTGAGGAGCTGCTCAACGGATGGGTGGCAGCTCAAAGCAGCTCTTTCAAAGGCTGGAAAACGGAACAGTTTGAAAATTCAGGCTACCCCATCTTCAGCAGCGATGCGGTGATAACGGCATCCGCAGGGGAGGGAGGCACCATCTCTCCGGCGGGGACGATAGAGGTCAACAACGGGGAGAGCATCACCTTCACCATAACTCCCGAAGAGGGCAGCAGGGTGAAAGCGGTGATCGTGGACGGTGTTGCCGTGGGCAGCATGAAGAACTACACCTTCAGCAACGTGGTCATCGGACACACGATAGAGGTGGTGTTCATAGGAAAAGGTGATTCCACAGTGACGATGACCTCCCGAAGCGGCGACGGCGGCAGCATCTCTCCTGACGGCGTCAACGAGGTTGTGGTCGGCACGGACATCACCTATAACATTGCCGTGGATGACGGCTACGAGATAGCATCCGTGGTGGTGGACGGCAAAGAGACCCACATAACAGACCAATATGTTTTCGAAAACGTTACAGCGCCCCATAACATCGAAGTCAAATTCAAAGAGCTGCCCCGTGAAGTGATAGATTCCGCCAGCGGACGGTATATCATAGACGCATCCTCCGGCGAGGGCGGCAAGCTGCAGTTTGAGGGCGAGATATCCGTGTCAAAGGGCGAGAGCCTTATGCTGGAGGTGCTTCCCGACAAGGGTTGGAGCATCAAAAGTGTCACGGTGGACGGAGTCGACATGGGTAAAATAGAGAGCTACACCTTCCGAAACATTGCCGAAGACCACACCATCTCAGCGGAATTTGAGATGAATGCGGCAGGCGGTGAGCCGGAGGAAGAACAGCCGCAGGAAGAGAAAAAAGAGGAAAAATCTGCGGTTTGGATATACGTTGCGGCAGCAGTTGTGGTGTGTGCAGCGGCGGCAGCGGCGATAATGCTTGCAAAAAAGAGGAAAACAGCGGAAGAAGAAAAATAATTATCTTAAATTTGCTTTAAAGGCTTTATTTTTAGAGCCTGAAGTGGTATAATTATATAGATTTGTTGTGTTAAATACTGACAACAGTAAATATACCAATAACAATATTGAGGGGAGTTTATTATGACTCGTAAAAGCATTGCAAAAAGAATGATTTGCCTTGTTCTGGCTGTCGTTTGTGTGTTCGGTGTGTTCGCCTCCGCAGAGACAGTAGAGGCTCAGGCAGCAGGTCTTTCCTATGATAACCTTAAAGCGCTTGGCAACGGAGCAACCAAATCCGACGAAAACCAGACAATTGCAAACTACAAAAACTATCTCACCGCCGATTATGCCAGCGGCGCAGATGAGATCGGCGCAGCAGAGGGACAGTATAACAACGTTGTGGGCTGGCTTTCCATCCCGGGCACAAATGTTAACTATCCGGTTGTGCAGAACAAAAAGAACAACGACTATTATCTCTACAGAGACGCAAAAGAGGATAACTACAAATCCTACGAGATGTCCTACCGCAACTACAAGGGCAAAACCGAGGACGAATATCTGGCTCAGCTGGTAGACAAAGACGGACAGATGCTCCCCGACCTTGCAATATTTGCCGACTATGAGTGCAAATTCAACGGCGGCCGCGACGGTCTCTCCTGGAACACTCTCCTCTACGGACACAACTTCGTCAACTCTCTGTGGTATGAAGATACCCACATTGCACGCGATCTGGACACAATGTTCGGTCAGCTGCCCTCCTACGAAAATCTCCAGTATGCTCAGGACCATCAGTTTATGTATTTCTCCGTTGACGGCGAGGAGATGGTATGGCAGATCTTTGCAGTTGCAAGCGTTGAATCCACCCTCGGTTACATATATCCCAACCCCGAGGTTTGGAAGAGAAACCGCAGCGTTATCCTCAGAGATATCCTCAAGCGCAGCGAGCACATCTATGACGTGGATGTTACAACCGAGGATAACATTATGATCCTCTCCACCTGCTCCAACCGTTTCACACAGGCTGCTTCCTACGGCACGCACCGCTTCATTGTCTGCGCAAAGCTCCTTGATGTGGGCGAGACTCCCACACCTGCAGCAGTTTATTACAATCCCAATCCCTACCGCGCTCCCAACTTCAGCATCTCTCCCGAGCGTACCGAGACACCTGCAGGCTTCCAAAAATAAAAACAGCAGCGCTCCCGTTGACACAAACCGACGGGAGCTTTTGTTTAACCGCAAAATGTGATATGATAGGTATATAATATATACATATAGATAAGAGTGTTAAAAAGTTGACGAGGAAATTCTGCTGTGATATAATTTGAATAAGGAAAGATAAATGCATTTGTAATGCAATATTAACATAAAAGAAAGAGGGACCGGTTAATGAACATTTGGCATGACGTTGCACCCGAAAGAATCACCCCGGAGAATTTTTTGGCAGTAATTGAGATCGAAAAAGGCAGCAAGAAAAAATATGAGCTGGATAAAGAGACCGGCCTTATAATTTTGGATAGGATCCTTTATACATCCACCCACTATCCCGCAAACTACGGTTTTGTGCCCAGAACTCTGGCAGACGACGGCGACCCGCTGGATGTTTTGGTGCTCTGCAACGAGCCGCTTTATCCCCTTGTTTTGGTGCAGTGCTATCCCATCGGTGTAATAAGCATGGTGGATAACGGAAGCAGGGACGAAAAAATCATCGCCATCCCGTTCGAAGATCCAACCTATAACGCATACCGCGGAATTGAGGCGCTGCCCAGCCACATTTTTGAGGAGATGGGTCACTTCTTCTCGGTCTATAAGCAGCTTGAGGGCAAGAACACCGCCGTGGACGAGGTAAGAGGACAGAAGGCAGCAATAGATATCATCAAAAAGAGCATAAAAGCTTATGACGACATCTATCGTCCAAAGCCGCCCGAAGAATATTTTTGTGATTAAGCATTGAAAAAGCCGATGCGGATATTATTCCGTATCGGCTTTTTTGCTGTAAATTTACAGTTTGGCATTAGACGGCAGCGCAAAAAGCGCTCCTTCTTATAAATTGGAATTTTTAACGTGAAGAAGATATTCCTGCATATTCTCATCTTCGGTGAGGTCATAGCTGAAGTTAAGATTTTCTGCCACGGCAAGGGCAAGTTTGCGGAAGAGAGAGCAGGCTGTGAATATTGCAGACCACAGATGAGCGGGGTCGCTGTCTGAAAAGGTGGAGAGATATTCGCTGTAGACGTGGGCAGGCAGATAGCGGCCGAAATATTTGCCAAGCTTGCCTGCGGAGACGGAAAAATCGGTGGAAACACCGATATACCACCTCACCATCCAATCCAGCATATCGTGAACGTTGCAGAGATACATGTTCAGGGCATAGGGCAGCTCCTCACGGGCAATGCCCTTGGCAACGTTGTTCAGGCACCACCAAAACTCGTTGCAGCAATCGGAAAACAGCTTTTGGTCGGGTTTGGCAACCTGCCAGCAGGAGGGATCGTCGGAGAGCGGCGGCAGACAGCCGCATTTATCCAGCAGAACAACGGCAGGCTCATCGGATGAGGGATATTTATCATAGATGGAGAGATCGATGCGGTTGCCGTCATCAAACAGCATAAGATAGGTGAAATGTCCGTCACCGTCGGGCAGGCAGCCGGGTGGCGAGTTGAGCTCCGGCAGCTGCATCACAAAGGGATGACCGAATTTTTCATCTATCCAGCCGAGGTTATTGTAAAACGGCGCAACGTCCTCCGCAATATAGATGATGTCGTAGTCCTGATAGTTATCACGGGGTGCTTCTGGGTCGGCACGGGAGCCGTTGAGCACAACGGCTTTGATGCGGGGATCGTCCTCGGCAATGCAGAGAATAAGCTCAAATATCTCTTTTTCGGAGCGCATCTGTTTCATAGTGTGACCTCTGTGGTGGTGTTAGGCATCAACATCTTGAACTTCGCCGGAATCCAGCAGCAGGGAAGCCTGCTCCATGGGCAGCTCGTCAACTGTTTTCAGCTTGCCAAGAATTTTGCGTGTTCTCACACCCACAAGTGTGTCAAGGTCGGCGCTGGCGCGGTTAAGTCTGTCCTGAGCGGAGGTGAGCACCTTGCTGAAGTTGCCGAACTCGGTCTTGACAGCAGCAAGCAGATTCCAAACTTCGGTGGAGCGCTTTTCAATGGCAAGGGTGCGGAAGCCAAGCTGCAGGCTGTTGAGCAGCGCAGAAAGGGTGCTGGGACCCGCAATGTTTATGTGGCAATCACGCTGAAGGGTTTCAAGCATATCGCTGCGGCGCACGATTTCTGCATAAAGGCCCTCGAAGGGGAGAAACATAACCGCAAAATCGGTGGTGTTGGGGGGATTGATATACTTGCCGGAGATATCCTTGGCGAACTTTTTAATGGTGGCTTCAAGGTTTTTGCTGGCGGCATCGATGAGGGCTTTGTCGGAGGTGTCGTAGGCATCGAGCAGCGCCATATAGGCCTCGGTGGGGAATTTAGAGTCGATGGGAAGATAGACGGGGGCATCGTAATCGGTTTTGCCGGGGAGCTTCACCGCAAATTCAACGGGATCGCGGGAACCCTTCTTGGTGACGATGTTCTTCTCATACTGGGCGGGGGTGAGTATCTGGTCGAGAATGCGTTCCAGCTGAAGTTCGCCCATAATTCCGCGGGTCTTCACGTTGGAGAGCACCTTTTTCAGGTCGCCAACGCCGGTGGCAAGGTTCTGCATCTCGCCAAGACCCTTGTAAACCTGTTCAAGACGCTCGTTGACGAGCTGGAAGGATTGACCCACCTTTTCTTCCAAAGTTTTCTGCAGACGCTCATCCACAGTTCCGCGGATCTCGTCAAGCTTGCGCTGGTTATCCGCCTGCATTGCCGCAATGCGGACCTCCATTGTGTTGCGGATGGCCTCCATTCGGGAATCAAGACCGCCGGACATCTCTGCCACCGAGCGGCGGAGAGTGCCGAGGGAGTCGTTCATCTCCTGAGAGAGCTTGAGAAGGGCGGCATTCTGCATGGCAACGGAGTTCTGCAGTCCGCGGGAGAGGGTATCCGCATTTTCTTTGCGGTTTTCACGCAGCTCTGCGGAGAGCTCGGCACGCAGCGCACGCAACTCCACGTTGAGGGTATCGTTTATCAGCTGATTTATCTTTTCGTTGGAGTCGTCCCTGTTGGCACGTTTTTGCGCCTGCAAAAACAAAATGAGGGTAACTGCTGAGAGGGCAACGGAAAGAACACACAAAACAATGATTATGTAATCCATAACTTCTCCTTTGGCGGTGTAATGATAGATATAATTATACCACACAACGAAAAAGAATTCCACCCCAATAAACAGAAAAGAAAAGTTGAAAGAGCGGTCGGTGGGTGATATAATAAAAAAAGAAAAGTTTGCGGAGGTGCGCCGTGGAAGATATAAGAAATTTTGAGGATTTTTGTGCCGTGCTCAAAAAGAGCGGTTTTTCAATGGGCGGCGGCAACGACAAGGGAATATATGCCGTGGTGGATTTTCCGTGGAATGCGGCTCCTGCAGACAGCGTTATAAAATGGCACACCGGTGATGCGGAAACAGACCCCTGGGAGTGGCGCATGAGGGTGCTGGAGGAGCGAAAGGACATTGCGTATGCGAAGCTGTTTTTTGGCACCAGCGGATACATAACCGATGAGTGGTATTCCAAGTTTGTTGCGGCGAGAAGAAACGGCGAAGTTTTTGAAGAGGCATATTACAACGGAAAAGTGAGTGCCGCAGCGGCGGAGATATACAAGATAATCTCGGAAAACGGTGCTACGGCACTGCACGAGATAAAATATCTGGGAGGCTTTGGCAAAGAGGATAACAGCCGCTTTGAGAGATCCATCACAGAGCTGCAGATGAAGATGTATATCACCATGTGCGGCAGAAAGCAGAAGAAAAACAAATTCGGCGAAGGTTACGGCTGGAGCAGCACGGTGTTTGAGACAGCCGAGCTGTTTTGGGAGCAGCGAGGCGTGGTGATTTCTGATGAAGA
>JAFSHJ010000116.1 GCA_017440425.1 Oscillospiraceae bacterium
AAAAAGAGAGAAAGGGCCGGGTTTTGGTGGTGTCGAAAAAAGCAACCTCAAAAAAATTTGAAATTTTTTCAAAAAAATGCTTGACATTACCGCTTTAAAGGAGTATAATGCTAAACAAGTTAATAACATAAAGGCGTCGATGAAGACGGAACCTGCAACGAATTTCCCAGAGAGCCGGGGATGGTGTGATCCCGGTAAAGGACTGTAGAATTCCCATCCCTTCTGAGCCGGAAGCCCCAAAGGTTTTAACACCCAGTAGGCGTTTCCCGTGTATGCTACGTTAGTGCATAGAAGTTGTTGGACTTCGAAGAGGTGGCGGAATGTATATGTCCGCAATTTGAGTGGTACCGCGAGTGCTAATTTTAAAATTTACACCCGTCTCAAAGTAATTAAATGCTTTGAGGCGGGTTTTTGTTTTGCCTTAAAGCAAACCAACGCAGCAAACCAAAAGCAGAAAGGCGGAATGAAAATGTTATCTCTCGACAAAGTATTCAGCGCCCAGGCGGTGCTCAAAAACATCCTTCGCGAAACAAATGTGGTTCGTGCTTACGGTATAGCGCCGGAGTGCGAGCTGTATCTCAAGCCGGAGAATCTGCAGATCACAGGTTCGTTTAAGGTGAGAGGCTCGGCATATAAAATTGCAATGCTCAGCGAGGAAGAGAAGAAAAGAGGCGTTATAGCCTGCTCGGCAGGAAACCATGCGCAGGGTGTGGCCCTGGCTGCAACCAAAAACGGAATCAAATCCCTGATCTGTCTTCCGGATTCCGCACCCATTTCAAAAGTGGAAGCAACAAAGGGATACGGCGCAGAGGTTTGTCTTGTGGAAGGCTGCTACGACGATGCTTATCAAAAAGCACTTGAACTGCGTGACAGCGAAGGCTATACCTTTGTCCACCCGTTTGATGATGAGAATGTCATTGCAGGTCAAGGTACGATCGCTCTTGAAATTTTGAATGACCTTGATAACATTGATGCGATAGTCGTTCCAATCGGAGGAGGCGGCCTCATCTCCGGCATTGCATATACCGCAAAGCAGATAAGACCCTCCGTTAAAGTATATGGTGTGCAGGTTGCGGGTGCACCAAGCATGTATAATTCGGTGAAGGATGGAGAGATAGAGAGCCTACCATCCGTTTCCACCATTGCAGACGGAATTGCAGTGAAAAGACCCGGCGAAAACACATATGCTCTTGTTAAAGAATATGTGGATGAAATTGCGCTTGTAACAGATGATGAGGTCTCCAGCGCGATCCTCGCTTTGATTGAAAAGCAGAAGATGATAGCTGAGGGCGCAGGTGCCACTGCCGTTGCTGCAGTTATGTTCAATAAGTTTAACCTGAAGGGAAAGCGTGTTGTTGCGGTGGTGTCAGGAGGAAACATCGATGTTACCAGCCTTTCCAGAGTGATAGACCGCGGACTCAGAAATTCCGGACGCTCCACCAGCCTTCTTATCGAGCTTATTGATAAACCGGGTCAGTTGAAGGAGATATCCCGCATCATTGCAGATTGCGGCGGCAATGTGACCGGTGTTCACTATGAAAAGGGCAACACAGAAAGCGTAAACGGCTGTTTCCTCCGCATTGAAATGGAAACAAGAGACTTTGAACACGTTAACCTGATTACAAAAACATTACATGCCGAAGGCTTCAAATTAGTGTGATGAAAAAAGAAGCAGAAATGAAAGGGTGATAATAATGGTTCTTTCGGGTTCAGATATCCTGGTTAAAACCTTAATTGAGCAGGGCTGCGACACAGTTTTCGGCTATCCGGGCGGACAGATACTCAATGTTTACGACAGCCTTTATACTCATCAAAACGAGATAAATCATATATTGACCGCCCATGAGCAGGGTGCCGCCCACGCTGCAGACGGCTACGCAAGAACTACCGGCAAGGTGGGAGTTGTTATTTCCACATCGGGTCCGGGTGCAACCAACCTTGTAACGGGAATTGCCACCGCTTATCTGGATTCTATCCCAATGGTCGCCATTTGCGGTAACGTGCCGACAACACAAATCGGTACGGACAGCTTTCAGGAGATAGACATAACCGGTGTTACCATGCCAATTACAAAACACAACTATTTTGTGGGCAGGGTGGAAGATTTGGCAGATACTGTCCGCGAAGCTTTTAAACTTGCCAAATCCGGAAGACCCGGTCCCGTGCTTATTGATGTGCCGAAGGATGTTCAAATTGCAAAATGCGAATATGAAAAGGGCGTTACCGTGGAGAAGGATACACCTTTTTCCGCAAAGGATGTGCGCATTGAAGAAGCGGCAAAAATTATCAATGCTTCAAGCAGACCGTTTATCTATTTCGGCGGAGGGGTAATAACGGCGGATGCGGAAAATGAAGTGCTTGCACTTGCTGAAAAGATAGACGCCCCCATGGGATGTTCACTAATGGGACTTTCTGCAATACCTACCGACCACCCAAGATTCCTCGGCATGCAGGGAATGCACGGACATTATGCATCCTCCATGTCAATGCACAATGCGGATGTAATAATCTCACTTGGCGTCCGTTTTAACGACAGAGTTACAGGTAACCGCTCCAAATTTGCAACGGGAGCCAAAGTGGTACACGTAGATGTGGATGGATCGGAGCTCAACAAAACTGTGAATTCTTTCTGCGGTCTCCGCGGAGATGTAAAGCTTACTCTGCAAAAGCTGCTCCCCCTGCTTAAACAGGAGCGAAAAGAGGAGTGGATGGCAAAGGTAAACGCATTCAGAGCAGAAGAGGAAAACTATCTTGATAACCGCGATGGTCTGACACCCCGCAGAGCAATTTTGACGTTAAACAAATATCTTGGCGAAAACACAGCGGTTTGCACCGATGTGGGTCAGCACCAAATGTGGTCGGCTCAAAGCCTTAACTTCAAAACAGCAAGACGCTTTGCTTCCAGCGGAGGTCTCGGCACAATGGGATACGGTTTCGGTGCTGCCATCGGTGCGGCATACGGAACGGGAGAGCGAAGCGTTCTCATTACGGGCGACGGCAGCTTTGGCATGAACCTGAACGAGCTGGTAACCGCTGTAAGATATAACGTTCCCGTTGTTGTGATGATAATGAACAACGGTGTGCTGGGAATGGTGCGCCAATGGCAGACTTTGTTCTATGACAGGCACTATTCCAACTCTGTTCTGCAGCGCAAAACCGATTTTGCAGCTTTTGCCAAAGCTTTTGGTGCAGATGGCGAGGCGGTTACAACGCCGGAACAACTGGATGCTGCTCTCGGCCGTGCTTTTAATACAGAAGGTCCCTATATAATAGATTGCAGAATAGATAAAGATGAGTTTGTTCTTCCAATGCTTCCGCCGGGAGGAAGTATGGATGACATCATAACTAAACTGGAGGTGGACTTATGACCCGATATACGTTAGCGGTGTTGGTGCGAAATCAGTTTGGAGTGCTTAACCGCCTCACAAGCATGTTTCGCCGCCGTCAGTTCAACATCAGCTCCATAACGGCAAGTGAGACCGAATCAGAGGAATATTCCCGCATCACTTTCGGTTTTGACGGTGAAGAAAACGGAAAGCAGCAGCTTGTAAATCAGCTGTATAAATTGCCTGATGTATGTTCCATCAAGGAGCTGACAAGCGATAATTCACTCAACTGTGAGCTGATGCTGATAAAGCTGAAAAATGACCCGGAAGCCAGAGATGAGATTCACTCGGCAGCAGAGGCATTCAAGGCGGAAACAATAGATTATTCCCGCGAGGCAATTGTGCTGAGGCTGATAGGCAGCGGCAGAAAAATGGATGAATTCATCTCGCTGATGCGTGATTATACCATATTGGAGATTTGCAGAACCGGCACGGCATCACTTGAAAAAGGCGGAGCAATATTGCGCCAAAATTTAAATTTGTAAAACACATATTCAGAATAAACAGAAAGAGGTAATGAAAATGGCAAACAGAATTTTTTATCAGCAGGATTGTGATCTTCAGAAACTTAACGGAAAAACCGTCGCTATTATCGGTTACGGATCTCAGGGACACGCTCACGCGCTTAATCTTAAGGACAGCGGCGTGAATGTGGTGGTCGGACTTTATGAGGGATCAAAAAGCTGGGCAAAAGCAGAGGCGCAGGGGGTTAAGGTTATGACTTCCGCCGAGGCAGCAAAGGTTGCCGATATCATTATGATACTCATCAATGACGAAAAGCAGGCTGCTCTCTATAAAGAATCCATCGAACCCAACCTGACAGAGGGTAAGACCCTTGCGTTTGCTCACGGCTTCAACATTCATTTCGGCTGCATCAAGCCTCCGAAGAATGTCAACGTAATTATGATCGCACCCAAAGGTCCCGGTCACACCGTCCGTTCAGAATATCTGGCAGGCAAAGGTGTTCCTTGCCTCATCGCAGTTGAGCAGGACGCCACCGGCGATGCATGGGATCTGGGTCTCGCTTATGCGCTGGGAATCGGCGGCGCACGTGCAGGTGTTCTGGAAACCAATTTCCGCACCGAGACCGAAACCGATCTTTTCGGTGAGCAGGCTGTTCTCTGCGGCGGTGTTTGCGCTCTTATGCAGGCAGGCTATGAAACACTTACAGAGGCAGGCTATGATCCGAGAAATGCATATTTTGAATGTATCCACGAAATGAAGTTAATTGTTGACCTTATTTATCAAAGCGGATTTGAAGG
>JAFSHJ010000117.1 GCA_017440425.1 Oscillospiraceae bacterium
CAGGATCAAACTCTCAATAAATGGTATTTAAAACTCAACTCATTGAGCTTAAAATCAGTTATTGATTAGCTGTATCTTAGCTTCTCAAATAGAATTAATTTAAGTAGTTTATTCACTACTCGAAGTCCCATTTCTGGTGCGCTCTGTTCTCTTACATTGTTTAATTTACAAGGTACACTCGCTTAAGCTCTTTGCTCAGCGGAATTTAAGAATATCACATCTTTTTCCACTTGTCAATACCTTTTTTCAAGTTTTTTTAAAACTTTTTTCGGTACCGACCCGAGCTCTTCACTTTTCGCTGCGCTCTCTCAAGCGCTCAGTTAATATAACATCAATTTTCAGTAATGTCAACACTTTTTTTGAACTTTTTTTCATTTTCTTTTCCACATTTTATCAACATACAACATCTATTGACATACTGTTATTATGCACAACAATACCATGTGTTTTTAGTGCATGTTGCTGCAAAAAATTTTTTCGAATTTTTCCGCTTTTTGCTGTATTTTAGTGTCTTTTTTATTATTTTCTCAAAAAAAGTTTTTCTTTATTTTTATTTTACTTTTTTATATAGATTGCATTTTTTTACGCTCCAATGTAATATATGTATACAATTAATATATTATGATTGGAGTATTCCCCATGTTAAGATTTGAATCTGATTATCTTGAAGGCGCACATCCTGCCGTTCTCGAGAAGTTAACAGCAACAAACTATGAGCAGTGCCCCGGTTACAGCGAAGATGTTCATTGCGAAAACGCACGCAAGCTTATTCAGGCAGAGTGCGGTATGGACGCAGCTGTTCACTTCCTTGTAGGCGGCACCCAGGCCAATACAACTGTAATTGCATCTATCCTCAAGGCGCATCAGGGTGTTCTCGCTGCCGACACAGGTCATATCGCAGTTCACGAGACCGGCGCTATTGAAGCGACCGGTCACAAGGTCCTCACACTTCCCCACACAAACGGCAAGATCTCTGCCGCTCAGGTTGAGACCTATGTTGCCGCACACTATGCCGACTCTGCTTTTGAGCACACCGTCCAGCCCGGTATGGTTTATATTTCTCATCCCACAGAATACGGCACACTTTATACAAAGGACGAACTCACTGCTCTTTCCACAGTTTGCCGCAAGCTGGGTCTTCCCCTCTTCCTTGACGGCGCTCGACTGGGCTACGGTCTCATGAGCGACGCATCCGACATGACAATCAAGGATATCGCTCAGCTGTGTGACGTTTTCTACATTGGCGGCACAAAAGTCGGTGCTCTCTTTGGAGAGGCCGTTGTCATCACAGCGCCTTCCGTTGCCAAGGATTTCAGATATCACATCAAGCAGCACGGCGGCATGCTGGCAAAGGGTCGTCTTCTCGGCATCCAGTTTGAAGCTCTTCTGGAGACAGGTATTTACTGGCAGATCTCAAAGTATGCGGACGATCTTGCAAAGCGCATCAAGGACGCATTTGTAGAAAACGGCTTTACCATGGCATTTGATTCTCCCACAAACCAGCAGTTTATTGTTGTAAGTGAGGATTTCGTCAAGAAGGTACAGGAAAAGTTCTCCTGCTCTCTGTTTGAAAGACGCGCAAACGGCGACTGCGTTATCCGTTTCTGCACAAGCTGGGCAACTCAGGAATCTGCGGTTGATGAACTTGTTGCTTTCATAGGCGCAAATCCTGCAGTATAAAATTTTAGTTGATAAACCACATAACTCGTAGTATAATATATAAGTCTTTACCCCGAGGCAATAAATGCGGCGCGGGGCAAGGCCGCACTAGTTGGGGAGTTAGCGGTGCCCTGTAACCTGCAACCCGCTACAGCAGGAATGAATTCCGCCCCAAGGAACTGTGATGTATTGTCTGCCACGGGTGGGCAGCGTTGACGAGCCGGTCTCGCGCAACGTAAATTCGTGAACCATGTCAGGCGGGGAACCGAGCAGCATTAAGCGAAACCTTACGTGTGCCGTGAGGCTGCCGGCTTTGAGCCAGCCGCCCGCGTAACGGATATATCACATTTTCGAAGGTCGGTGTGCGGTCTTGCCCTGTGCCGCATAGTTTTTATCCCAAGGTCAGGTGAGATAATTGTACCAGGCATTATACAGAAAGTGGCGTCCCCGAGCATTTGACGATGTAATCGGTCAGGACCATATAACAGAAACGTTAAAGCGTCAGGTCTCATCCGGCAGACTCTCCCACGCATACCTTTTCGTGGGTACAAGAGGTACCGGCAAAACAACCTGCGCAAAAATACTGTCACGCGCCGTAAACTGTGAAAACCCCATAGACGGCAACCCCTGCAACAAATGCCCCTCCTGTCTCGGTATTGAGAGCGGTTCGATTCTGGATGTTGTAGAGCTGGACGCTGCGTCCAACAACGGCGTTGACAACGTCCGTGCCCTCAGGGATGAAGCGGTGTACTCCCCCGCTTCCGTTAAAAAACGAGTTTACATTGTTGACGAAGTTCATATGCTGTCAACCTCGGCATTCAACGCCCTTCTGAAAATTCTTGAAGAGCCGCCCGAACACCTGATGTTTATTCTGGCAACCACAGAACTCCACAAAGTTCCGGCAACCATTCTTTCCAGATGTCAGAGATTTTCTTTTAAGAGGATCTCGCCGGAGGAAATTTCGGGCAGACTTGATTTTATCGCTTCAAATGAAGATTTTGAGCTGAAG
>JAFSHJ010000118.1 GCA_017440425.1 Oscillospiraceae bacterium
ACATATCTCCAGCAGACGCATTGCCTTGGAGGATTCCTACAGCTCCTCCATCTGCCACGATACTTGACGGATAGCCATAAGGTTGCCGCTTGCCACCGCCTCGCGGTAGATGCTCTGCTCTTTTTCGCTGAGCTCGCACCATTGCTCTTTTTCGATCAGGTCGGGCAGCTCTTTCAGCACGTCTGCGCGCACACGGCGGAGATATACCGGCGCAAGCTCCTGACGGAACTGATCTGCGGTGGAGATGTTTTTGACATTCTCAAGCTTTGCGGATATTTCAGGCTGCAGACAGTTGACCAAAAAGCACATCTCGTCCACCCGGTTTACCAGCGGTGTGCCGGACATATACAAAACGCTCTCTGTTTTTGCAAGCAGCTTCTGCATTGCAACCGTGCGCTGCGCCTCCGGATTTTTAACGTAGTGCGCCTCATCCACCACCAGCATATCGAAGGTGAATTTTTCCGGCAGCTCAAAACGGCTGATGGATTCATAGGTGGTCACAGCCACATCGCCGTTTTCGCGCCAATGCAGCAGCGACTCCTCGTCGGCGCCATGCACCTTTGTCACAGCAAGCTGCGAGTGTTTTTCAATTTCTCTTGCCCAGTTGATGAGCACGCTGGCTGGACACACCACCATAAAATGATGCTTGCCCGCAGCTTTCAGCGCCGCCATGCAGGCTATTGCCTGAATGGTTTTGCCCAGACCCATCTCATCGCCGAGAAGGGTGCGTTTTTGGTGCACCGCATATTTCACACCGAAATTCTGATATCCGCGCAGTGTGGCTTTCATATATTTAAGATCTATCTCCTGCGCCTCGATCTCCGCAAGAAGTTCTTCGGAAAGTCCCGTCTGCAGAGCCTCCGATGTATCAAGATGTTTACAATATTTCTCCAGCGCAGAATAATATTCGGCGGAATTTTCTCTGAAATGTGCTCTGCACTCGGTGATATCCGCAGTTGTTGCACCGCGATATCTTCCGTTTGGGCTGTTTTCACCGAACTTTTCCTCCAACAGCTGCTCCAGCATTTCCGCTGCTTTCAGTGCTTCCTCTTTTTTGCTCTTGGATGCAAACATCCACTTCATTGCAGAGGATGCGGCTGCCGCAGTATCGGCAAAGCCCTGCACGGCGCTGCGGTTTTGCTTGTATATCTCATGCATCTGCGGCCTTTCCGCATCGTGACAGATAAGGGTGAACAGCGCCCTTATCAGAGCATCATCGCCTTGGGTGGGCTCATCCGCATTGATACGCACCGAAAGCTTTTTCTTTGTGTTGTCCACTATCTGCTGCGTTAAGGTGTATATCTTTTTTGCGCTTTGGTCTCCGATGCCGTTTATTGCCTCTATCACCGGCTCCGACAGTTTGGAGAGCTGATAGATGTTGGTGATATCGGCAGCCTTGAGATAGGATACACGGATCCCCTGCTTGCCCTGGGCAAGGATATCCACACTTATGCCTTCCAGGGTGTTTTTCAGCCGCTCGTTATAAAAAGCATCTGCCGCCTGCCTGACGGCTGCTATCTCGTTTTTTTGCGAATCAAGCGCATTTCTCAAAAAGGTTTCCGTTTCGCCTGCCCGCTTTATAAGCTCTTTGACCTGCTTATGGTCTGCTTTTGCGCCCATTGCACCGCTCCTCACTTTTTTGCTTTTATCAACGTTTTATGATGCAGAACCCTTTTACATTATTTTACATCTTTTATCCGCAAAACCAATACAAATAAATTTATCACTCTGTCATTGCCAATGCCTTTTCAAAGACTTCCGCTATTTTTACGGCACAGCCTTTGCCCACGGAGTTGGTCTCTTCGTAGTGATCGCCTGCCGCCTCGTTGAAATACGGCAGCTCGTCATCCAACAGATAATCGCTTGGTGCAACGATATATCCAAGCTCATCGTTTGCAAGTCCCACCACGATCAATTCTTCTGCACCGTGCCGCCGTGCTATGCTGCAAAGCGCTTCAGGGTCCTCCGTTTTTCCCGTTCCGCTCACAAGCTCCGGAAATATCTCGCCCGGTATCAATGCCAGCGACAGTTCCCCAAAACGCAAAACATTCAACTCACTCTCTATCATATATTCACCCGATATTCCTCGTCTTGTATTGTTTTGAAGAATTCCAAGGAATTTGTAATATATAAACAGCGTGTTATCCAGTTCTGTCTCAAATTCAACTCGTGCGCAGGAAAGCTTTGGCTCGAGCGCTCTCATCCCATCGGTCTTCAGCACTGCATCCGCAATTTTTCTTGCCGTGACACGCAGATTCTCTTCGCTGTCAAAATATCCTTTACACAGCACCGGAGTCATAATAAGTCCTCCGATGGCACCGGGCAGATAAACCGCATCATCCCCGGTCTCCGCCGCGATGATATCGCACACCGCACCCGGATAATCTCGGGATACCATTCTGTTTGCACCCCTCAGTGATTCGGCATGCGCTGCAAAGGAAAACACCCTTATGGCATTATGTTTGCCATCAAAGGGTTCAAACCTCAGCTGATACAGATTGCTGTCGTATACCGACGGTCCACGTGAATCTGATTGAAGCCCTTCCGTTTCGGTCTTGCCGTAAAAAAGTCTGCCTGCGCATCTGTCAGAATAGGCATCCTGCGCCGCTTTTGCCGCGCTGTCAATAAGCGCATCCATAAAATCCGGATTCTTTCCGTCTATCCCGACGGGTCCCCACAATCCCAGTGTGTCTATTCCTGCGTGGGTATGGGTGGATACAACGTTTATGCTGCCGCAGTCCGTGGCAACACAAAACTCTTTCAGCTTTTCTCTTATCTGTGCAACGGTGCTGCTGCTGAGTCCGATGCAGTCCACCGCTATTATAACCACTGATGCTTCGCCGTCATCTATCCACACCGCCCGCACCTGCTGTTCATCCAAAACGCCCGCTATCTCTTCACCCATGTGATATCCTGCTATATACAGCGGAAAGCCGGAATTTTGCGGCACGGCTATATCTGCACACCCAAAACCCATGCTATACTGTGCAGCGCTGTTTTCCGGTTTTGAAGTCTCTCCGCAACCGTAAAGCAGACACAAAATCCCCGCCAGTATCACCGACAGCCATCTTTTCATTTTAATCATAACTGCACTCCTCCCTGTGAAAAAACCTTCATCAAGGATATGAGTACATCCACAAACAGAATACCGTTCACATTGGTGATCAAAAACGAAAACAGCATCACCGCAGCCGTTACCGCCGTACCAAGCACAGTAATTAAAACTTTTCTTTGCCTCAGCTTTTCGCTGTGCAGTGCGGACAGCCAAAATGCACAGGAGGGCACCGCCGCCATCAGCAGAGGAGAGTGCATTTTAGCATCTTGTATCTGCGCAAAAATATTTTGAAAGCTACTGTCGAACCACAAAAACACATAAATATTGCGCAGCAAAAGCTGTGACCCTGCCGCTGCTACTGCAACGGTTAAAATTGTCAGCCCCAATGCAGCAACCACGGATTGTTTGTTCACACTTATTACCCTCCCTTTTGCTACTATGTTATCATTATAAACTATCGCCTATGGCTTTGCAATAGCAGAACTTATTTTGGCAAAGCAAAACACACAGCTAACCTTTAAGACCAACTGTGTGTTTTTATTCAGGCTGTTTTCTTTTTCTTATTTTTAATGATCAGTATAACCGCCGCGGCAGCACCAATACAAACGACTATGCCAACCATGACCCAAGCAGCTGTTATAAGCACATCCGCAATCGATATGGGCTCGCTTATGTCTATCTGACGCTTTTTCATGTTTTCGCACTCATAGTCTATATCTGCGCCCGCAGCTG
>JAFSHJ010000119.1 GCA_017440425.1 Oscillospiraceae bacterium
ACCGATATGACAAACCTCGGTCTGTTCTTCACCCGCCTCTTCGATTTCACCGGCGGCACAGACTGGATATACTATCTGCGAAACTACGCCGCATCCATTTTGGTGGCTATCCTCTTCTGCATCCCGTTGGTGCAAAAGGCCTACGACAAGGTGAAAAACTGCCTTATCCTCGACCTTCTCATTCTCGGCGTCATCCTCTTCCTCAGCATCAGCTATCTCGTGGATTCCACCTACAACCCCTTCCTTTATTTCCGCTTCTGATTTTCCTTGTTTGGAGGAATTGTTTTGATAAACTTCTTTAGGAAAAACCACTCACTTATAATTATAATATTTTTTGCTGCGGTTTTGTTCTCACTCTCACTTTTGGATGTGGTCACCCCCGACCGCACCTATTCCGACACGGAAAACCGTCAGCTCTCCTCTGCGCCGAAGCTTACCTTTAAAACTTTGGTGGACGGAAAGTATTCTTCAGATTACGAAGAGTATATTAACGATCAGTTTATACTCAGAGATTTCTGGATCGACGTAAAATCCTATACGGAATCGCTGCTTGGTAAAACCGAAAACAACGGCATCGTCTACGGCAAAAACGGATATATGTTTGAAAAGTATTATTCCGTCAGCGACCGCAGGATAAAAAACAACTTGAACTTCATAAATCAGTTTACTGCGGAATATGCCGTAGACACCACCGTTGTCATCGTTCCCAACTCCTATATGATACTTGCGGACAAGCTTCCCAAAGGGTTGGAAAACGCAGACCAACAGCCTTATATCGATGAGATATATTCCTCCCTTGATTCTGCCAAGGGTTTGGATGTGGCACCTGTCCTTTCGGAACACAGCGATGAATACATCTACTACCGCACCGACCACCACTACACCACCTACGGCGCATATTTGGTTTACTGCGAATATATGGAGTCTATCGGCGAAGAACCTGCTTCTCTTGAAGCTTTCACTGCCAACGAGGCAGCGGATTTCTACGGCACTCATTTTTCCAAAACCAAATACCATGCAGCCGATCCCGACGTTATCACCTATTACGATATTCCCGGCAAAGAGGTGACGGTGAATAATCAGCCGGTGGACGGCATATATGATACCGAAAAGTTCTCTCAGCGGGATAAATACGCCGCATTTCTCCACGGCAACAACAGCCTCACCGTAATTTGCTCTGCCGAGGAGAAGCAAGACCCCACCCGTCTGCTGCTCATCAAGGATTCCTTCGGTAACGAGATCGCACCCTTCCTCTCCGCATCCTTCGATGAAGTATACATCGTCGACCCGCGATACACCGAGATCCCTGTCTCTTCCGTTATGGAAGAGGTGGAGTTTGACCGTGTGCTTATACTCTACAACTTTATGAACTTTGCGCAGGACACAAACGTGATCAACATCACCAACTGATTTTGTAAGGAGGCTCTCTTATGTCTGATATTCTTGAAAAAATGGACGATTTTTTTACATCCCGTCTTGACGGTTACGATGAGCATATGCTCAACTATGTCAAAGGCTGCCGTGAAGGCTATGTTGTTGCCGCAAACTCGCTGCCCCGCGGCATAACCAACCTCCTTGACCTTGGCTGCGGCACCGGACTGGAGCTTGCCCCCATCTTTGAGCGCACCCCCGACCTTGCTGTCACCGGAGTGGATCTCTCTGCCGCAATGCTGGGACGCCTAAAAGAAAAATTTACCGATAAAAACATTGATCTTATCCACAGCAGTTTTATCGGCATGGATTTCGGCACCGACAAGTTTGATGCCGCCATCTCCTTTGAATCGCTCCACCATCTCAACCATTCCGAAAAGGTCTCTCTTTACAAAAACCTCTACGCCTCCCTCATTCCCGGCGGAATTTATGTTGAGGGCGACTACATGGTACGCACCCAATCGGAAGAGGACGAGCTTTTTGCAGAAAATGCCCGTCTTCGCCATATCCAAAATATACCCGCAGGAGAATATTACCACTTCGATACTCCCTGTACAATAAACAACCAGATAACCATGCTGCGCAAGGCAGGTTTCGGTGAGGTCACACACGTTTGGCGCGAAGGCGGCACAAGCATTATTGTTGCCCGCAAGCTGCCCCGAATCATCTCCGTCAGAAAATATCCCGAATACACCGAGCGTGCGGTCAACTTTTTCTCCTCAAAGTTTAACATCTCCCACGACATCTACGACAACTGCATTGCAAATTCTCTCGGCAGCCGCTCTCCTCTGCCCCAGTGGTATCTCATGACCGACAACAATGACAACATTATCGGCGGTGCCGGAATCATCACCAACGATTTCGTCAGCCGCATGGATATCGGTCCCTATCTCTGCGCTCTCTACATTGAGCCGGAATGGCGCTGCCGCGGTCTTGCAGGGCTCCTTATAAAGCGCATTGAAAGCGATGCCGCCGCCCTCGGTTTTGAGAATCTCTATCTCTGCACCGACCACACCGAATTCTATGAAAAATACGGCTGGCACTTCATTGGCTACGGCTACCATCTCTCCGGCGAAAAATCCAGAATATATATTTCCCGCAATCTGTCAGCGGATCAAAAATAGTGCTGTTCTAACGCAAAAATGCCCGCCCTCTCCCCCGCAGTATGCGGGGCTCTCCCTTAACGGGAGAGGAGACACGCTTCGCGTGTCCGTGAGGGCGGGCCTCTGTTTTGTTTAAAGCTCTGCCAAAATCTCTGCCGCATTGGTATCCGGCTTGACTTTCGGCATTATCTTTTCGATGTTGCCCTGCTCATCAATGATGAATGTGGTACGCACAACACCCATGCTCACCTTTACGTAGAGCTTTTTCTCCTGCCACACACCGTATGCCTGAATCGCCTCCAGATCGGGGTCGGAGAGCAGCACAAAGTTGAGACCGTGCTTCTCTGCGAATTTAAGGTGGGATGCAACGCTGTATTTGCTC
>JAFSHJ010000120.1 GCA_017440425.1 Oscillospiraceae bacterium
ATCTCGCTGCGCATAACCACCTCTCCCATCGCGCAGGACGGCAGCACCGTCATCCAAAAGTATCAGTTTGGCGATACGACCCTATATGTTTCTGTCAAGGCTGCTGAATCAACCCTATAGTGCTTTCATTGTGTATGTTTCACATATTTCAACAAGCTCTTTTAGACACATTAGGCAAAATATTTTTCAAAAACTATTGACAGCACGTCTCAAATGGTTTATAATAAAGATGCTGAAAAAATATTTTAAAAATTTGGAAGGAGACACCACTATGAGCCAGCTGCTGCAAAAACACATTGAACTTCATGACATTGATGTTCCCGAATTCCTCAAACTTCTCGATCAGTGCAAAGGCGACGTATATCTTATGAGCGACGACGGCGACAAGCTCAACCTCAAGAGCAAACTCTGCCAGATTTATGGTCTCACCAAACTCATCGAAGGCGGAAAGATCGCCGAAGCATATGTAATTTGCGATGATCCTGATGACGAATCCATGCTGTTCCGTTTCAATCTCTACGGAGCAAAATAAGCAACTTTCACAAATATCCCCTTTTAAAAAACGCATCATCACCGATGATGCGTTTTTTGTTTGTTTAACAGCAGATTCTCCCCCAAAACACACACTTCCTTCTGCGCAGCACCCTTTTGTCATATAAAATAAATATGTGAGAGTGCTGCAAAATCTTTTACAAAATATGTATGATATGAAAAATATTTTCGCATGACCCACTAACCTATTGCATAATTATAAACAATATGCTATAATATTGTTGAAAGTAAATGTATACTTTGTTTATAGTCCTTTGCTTTCCTCCCGCATCCAAGCTAAAAAGCTTTCGGCGCAAACCGCCGCACAGCTTTAATATATACTAAGGAGTTGGTACCATGAAGATCACGATCACAGCCAGAAAGACATCCGTAAGAGATTCCTTTAAGGAAAGAGTCGAAAAGAAGTTATCCAAGTTTGACAGATTTTTCGACGACGATGCAAAAGCTATCGTGACGGTAACTAACGAAAACGGCCGCGAAACGGTCGAGATCACCGTGCAGGCACAGGGTATGTTCTTCCGTGCAGAGAGAACCACCAACGACAGACTGGATTCCCTTGAAGCCGTTGCGGATTCCCTCTTCAGGCAGATCGTCAAGAACAAGGGCAAGCTGGAAAAACGCCTTAAAACCGATGCTTTCAGCCCCGCTTTCAACGACGAGCCTATTCCCGGCGAAGAGTACAATGTTGTCAGAGTCAAAAAGTTCCCCATCAAACCCATGGATGTGGACGAGGCGATCCTCCAGATGAACATGATAGGACACGAGTTCTATATGTTCCGCAACAGCGAAAGCGGCGAGATCTCCGTTGTCTACAAACGCAAGAACGGAGACTACGGTCTCATTGAACCCGAAAACGACTGATAACCTCTCTGTGCCGATATTCGTTAAGGAGGCACAGCTGATACATATTCCTCCTTTTAATCTCCTTTCCAAAACCCTCTTAAACGAAAACAACCGCCTGAAAACCAGGCGGTTGTTTTTTGCATTTATTTGTTGTTGTCTTTGTTGCGGATCTCCACGCGTCTTATCTTTCCGCTGGTGGTCTTGGGCAATTCCTTAACAAAATCCACTATGCGGGGATATTTATAGGGTGCTGTAACACGCTTAACGTGGTTCTGAATATCCTTTTTCAGCTCGTCGGAGGGCTCATATCCCGGAGCAAGAACGATGGTTGCCTTAACCACCTGACCTCTGATGGGGTCGGGTGCTGCGGTTACGGCGCACTCGATAACTGCGGGATGGGTGTGCAGAGCATTTTCAACCTCAAAGGGTCCGATGCGGTAACCGGAGCACTTGATGATATCGTCGCTTCGTCCCACATACCAGAAATAGCCGTCGGAGTCACGCCAGGCGGTGTCGCCGGTGTCGTAGCAGCCGTTGTAGAATGCCTTGTTCTGTGCCTCTTCGTCACGGTAATATTCACGGATGAGTCCGGGCGGATGATACTTGTCAACATCGCGTATAACAACGCGTCCAACAATACCGTCTTCGCAGCTGTTCATGTTGTCGTCAACGATATCGATGTTATAGATGGGCGAAGGCTTGCCCATTGCACCGGGTTTTACCTTCATCCAGGGGAAGTTTGCGATAAGTACGGTGCCTTCGGACTGACCGAAGCCCTCATATATCTCGCTGCCGGTGAGACCGCGCAGACGCTCGATAACATCGGGGTTGAGTGCCTCGCCCGCTGTGCAGAAGTGGTGGATGCTGTTCAGCTCATAGTTTTCAACATCCTCTTCACGCAGCAGGAAGCGGTACATTGTGGGAGGTGCGCAGAAGGTGGTAAGCTTCAGGTCGCGCATTGTCTCCAGCATTTTTTTGGGGATAAACTTCTCGGTATCATATGCAACGATGACTGCGCCGCATATCCACTGACCGTAAATTTTGCCCCAGCCAAACTTTGCCCAGCCGGAATCGGACTGAGTCAGGTGCAGACCGCCGTCCTCAACGCACTGCCAATATTTGGCGGTAACGATGTGTCCGAGGGGATAGGAATAATCGTGGAGCAGCATTTTGGGCATTCCGGTTGTGCCGGAGGAGAAATAGATGAGCATTTCATCGCTTGTTTTGTTGGGGATGCGCTCCAGCTCATCGGAATAATTTTTGATCTCGGTTCTGTAATCGAAAACATAGCCGTCAGCCACTCCCTCAAAAGCCGGAATGTTTTTACCGACGATGCCCACACCGATGAGTGTGCGGCAATCTGCCACAGATTCACCCACATGGCTGATTATCTCTGCGTCGTCTGCGGCAATGATCATTCTTATATCAGCCGCATTGCAGCGATAGACAATGTCTTTTTTGGTGAGCTGGAAGGATGCGGGAATTACCACCGCACCGATCTTGTGCAGGGCGAGAATGGTTACCCAAACCTCAACACGCTGCTTGAGGATGAGCATGACCTTGTCCCCTTTGCCTATGCCTTTGTCCATAAGCATATTGGCGGCACGGTTGCTCATGAGCATCAGGTCACGGAAGGTGTAGCGCTCCTCGTTGCCGAAATCGTCACGCCAGACAAGGGCGGGCTTTTTGGGGTCCAGCTTTGCCCACTCATCAATGATATCATAGGCAAAGTTGAAGCCTTCCGGTACGTTTACCGTATAGTTTTTCTTAAAATCTTCGTAGCTTTCGAATTCTGTGCGTGGCACATATTTGTTAAGCAGATGCATTGCAGTGTACGTCCTTTACTGTGATTGGATTTTTAGGACGAGCGAAACTCAGTCCAGCTTCTCGTTTATCACGGTCAGGAATTTTACAGTCTTGTCAATCGCACGCTGTCCGTGAGGCTTTGTGGGATTGAAATAGATGCTGTCGCCGGTGTTGAGCACAAAGCTGCGCTCTCCGATAACCACCATGAGCGGTCCGTCCAACACATAGTTGAACTCTTGTCCGCCGTGAGTAATAAGTTCGGGCTCATCGGGCCCAGGCTCAAGGGTAACGATCATCGGCGCCATTTCACGACCTATATAGTTAAATGCCAATGACGAGAACTTGTAACCCTCGCACCTCTCCACCGATACACCATTACCCTCACGAACGATGGTATAATCCGCCATTCTGGGAGCCTCGCCTGTCAGAAGCTCGGTGGGGTCTACGCCTAACAGGCCGGCAACACTGTACAGTACACCTATGGGAATATCTTCTTTGGCTGCCTCGTAATCGTTATAGAGTGCCAAATCAATTCCCAGCTTTTCAGCTATCTCTTCTGCTGTGTAATCAAGAATTTCTCTGAGTTCTTTGATTCGTGCAGAAATTTTTTGAATCTGTTCGTTCATAATAACTCCTTGGCAGTTCCCTTTCGGATGAACCGCGGTTATTTTGGAACGTCATACTTTGTATGACGTTTTATTTATTGTTTTTATGTTGCGCTTTGCGCAAATGAGGGGAGTTCCGTCCTTTGCGAAGGACGGGGCCTGCGCAGCCGGCGCTTAAGGGCCTAGTCCCTTAAGAATCCCATTACGGATTCGCATTTCAAATGAAAGTGCCTTCGCCGCGGGGACGCACATGACGCTTTTGAGATTTAAGAAACCAAACATGTTGCAAAGCAACATGAGTTGGTTTCGTCCGCGGACTTTCCCCCGGACGTTGTCCGGCGCCGCGGGAAAGTGCCCGAATTATAGTTGCACAAAAAAATCGTAAGCGGAAGCGTCGATTTTTACCGCGGACATGGGAGCGGAGGCTCTCCGCCGCGGGGACGCACTTAACGCACCGAAGCTTTAAGAAACTGTAAGCGCAAGCGTCAGTTTCGTCCGCGGATATGCCCGTGGGGGCTCCCCACTTAGATGATGCCGACTTTTTTGTTGACCTTGGACATGGTCTTTCTTGCAATGTAGGCAGCACGCTCTGCGCCGGATCTCATTGCATTTTCAAGGAATGCCTTGTCTGCCATATATTCGTTGAACTTTTCACGGGCAGGTCTCAGGTGGTCTGCAACGGTCTCGCCCACAGCCAGTTTAAAATCGCCGTAGCCCTTGCCTGCAAACTCAGCCTCCACCTCAGCAATAGTCTTGCCGGTAACTGCGGAATAGATGGTGAGCAGGTTGTTGATACCGTCTTTGCCCTCACGGTAGACTATCTCTGCCTCGGAATCGGTGACAGCACGCTTAAACTTGCGGATAACTGTGTCCTTGTCATCCAGAACAGCAACAAAAGCGTTGGGGTTCTCGTCGGATTTGGACATCTTCTTGGTTGGATCCACCAGCGACATTATTCTTGCGCCGGAGGGCGGAATGTAAGCCTCGGGCACGGTGAACACGTTGCCGTAGATGCCGTTGAAACGCTCTGCGATATCACGGGTGACCTCGAGGTGCTGTTTCTGGTCGTCGCCAACGGGGACAACGTCGGACTGATAGAGCAGAATATCTGTTGCCATCAGCACGGGATAGGAGAACAGACCTACGTTGATGTTATCTGCGTGCTTTGCGGATTTATCTTTGAACTGTGTCATTCTGGACATCTCGCCGAACTGAGTGTAGCAGTTGAGTATCCATGTGAGCTCGGTGTGGTAAGGCACCTGACTCTGCACAAAAGCGATGCTGCGCTCGGGGTCAACGCCGCAGGCAAGCATCAGCGCATAGGCAGCGATGGTGCTCTTCTTCAGCGCAGCGGGGTCCTGACGGACGGTGAGTGCGTGAAGGTTTGCTATCATATATATGCAGTCATATTCCTGCTGGAACTTTACCCAGTTGCGGACGGCACCGATGTAGTTGCCAAGAGTCATAACGCCGGTGGGCTGAATTCCGGAAAGACTGATTTTTTTCTTCTCTGTTACGGGTGCGTTCTGTGTGTTTTCCATTTTGTGTGACCGAGCAGCCTTTGCCGCTCATCCTTTCCTATCCGCCCTCTCTGCGGCGGATACATTATACCAATAATATGATTTGCCTCCCAAAAATTTGAAAGGCAAACCACATTATATATCGGGTTTCGGTTTAAGATTTTACACTCAAATGGTGTAAGAAATTTTGCCGAGGATATCGATACCCTTGATGATCTGCTCATCTGTGGGTGTGGAGAAGTTGAGACGGAAGGAGCTGGTCTTGACATCGTCGCTGACGGTGAATGCGCTTCCGGGAACGACTGCGACCTTCTCCGCTGCACACTTGCGGCAGAAATCCATCATATCAACACCTTCGGGAAGGGTTGCCCAGATGAAGAGACCGCCCTGGGGACGTGTATATTTGATTTTCGGGTTGACCTTTTTATCCATCTCGGAGAGCATAAGTCCGCACTTGTGTCTGTAGATCTCTGCCAGCTTATCGAGATGAGCGTCGAAATCCACTCTCTTCATGAACTCGTTGCAGATCATCTGGGAGAGGATGGTGGTGTGAACGTCGCTGACCTGCTTGCAGACGGTCATCTTGGAGATGACGGGGGTGGGTGCAACGGTAAAGCCCACGCGGATTCCGGGTGCAAGGATCTTGGAGAAGCTTCCGGCATAAATTACGAGACCTTCGGTATCCATAGATTTGATGGAGGGAATGTTCTCGCCGTCAAAACGCAGATCGCCGTAGGGGTTATCCTCAAGGATCATTACGCCGTATTTCTTTGCCAGCTCATAGATGGCCTTGCGCTTTTCAATGCTGGTGCAGATGCCCTTGGGGTTCTGGAAGTTGGGGATAACATAGATGAGTTTTACGTTTTTATTGGTGGTAATGGCTTTTTCCAGCTCTTCAATGTTCATGCCGTCGTCTTCCAGCTCAACACCAACCAAATTGACATTGTAGGATTTGAAAGCATTGATAACACCGATGAAGCTGGGAGCCTCACAGATGACTGTGTCGTGCTCGTTGACCAATGCTTTGCAGGCGAGCTCGGAAGTCTGCTGACCGCCGGATGTGATGATGACCTCGTCCATTACGCAGTTTACGCCATAGCGTCTGCCCATAAGCTCAACGATGGTCTTTCTCAGCGGAGTATAACCCTCTGTGATGGAATACTGAAGTGCAGTTATGGGTTCATCACGGAAGATATCTGAAGTAATTTCTCTTACCATATCTACAGGGAAAGCTTCAGGTGCGGGGTTGCCTGCCGCAAAAGAAATAACTGTGGGATCCTGTGTTACCTTGAGGATCTCTCTGATCGCAGACGGCTGAAGCTTGGAGACTCTCTCCGAAAAGCTGTAATTCATTTGTTTACCATTCCTTTAAAATAAATTGTGTTAAAAATTAGAGGTTGTTATAGAAGGTTATGCGGTTCGCTTTTGCAAACTTCTCAAAATCAGCCTTGTAGCCTTCAAAGTTGTCGCCTTCTCTGTCCTTATAGAACTCGATGGGCTTCTCGTAACCGCGCAGTCTGATAACGATTCTCTCTGTGTCGCCTTTTTTCAGGAACTTCGGCACTACGCAATTTTCAAATGTGATGCTGATAACCTTGTCATAGGGCATGGATACACGTGCGAGATCTCCGCCTCTTTTCACTTCGTAAACAGCATTTATTTCGGTTTTGTCACAAGTGAGTTTATACTTTTTAGCCATAATAAATTCCTCCTGATAAAATTCAAAATAAGTTCCCACATTACCTTATTTTACATTATAACACAAAAGATTCTTTTTGCAAATAGCAATACCGCATTTTTTTGTTATTTGTTGCATTTGATTTTGCAAAACAACACCCGCCGCCAAACTTATGGCAGCGGGTCGGCTTTGTTTAATTCGGGTTTGTTGGCATACTAAAATTGCGGAGGCTTCAATACCACGCAGGACTTTTTGAAGTTGCTTCCTCGTTTTTCCGCTGTATTCTCAGCTCATTCAGCTCTTTCATAAGCGTTTTTGTCCTCATTCCGCTGAACGGCATTCCGTAGAAGTTAAGGTCTTCCGTGTGATTATCCCCCTGCACATCCAGGTCTTCAATGCGGTCTCCCAAGGCATATATGGCATAGTCATCCTCTGTTACATAATAGGTCACAGACGTGCTGCAATGGTAATGTCCATCATATTTTTCGTGCGGATACACCGCAGCCACGATCTCCATTCCCTCTTTTATATCCGGCAGCGAGACAAAACTGATCTTGTTTGATCCGCACAACCTGATCTCATCACCCTTTTTGAACATTCCTTCGCTATCTTTAATTACCTCAGCTTCATAATATTGGCACCACACGCTTTCTTTTTTGTGGCTTGTTATTTTGCAGTGAACCACGTTATCCGTGTTGCTGATATACATTGCTGCAGGCAGATCAAAGGATGAAAAACCGTTGTTCAGGTCATTTTCGGTGCAAAGCGCAGTCAGCCTTTCCCCTGCCTCTTCTGCGGAGAGGCGGTCACCATTGACGCTGTCTGCGGTCATGCACAATATAACCGCTGCTGCCGCAATCAAAACAACTGCTGCGACTATCCAAATAATAGCTTTTTTCTTCGTCATCTTCACACGACCCTCTCCCTTTTATATGTATTATCGGTAATTTAATTATACAACTTTTACACAATTTTGTCAATCCCGTGGATAACTATTAACAAAAAGCAACATCTTATTAAGACATTGCTTTTAGTTCGTTATAGCATTTTCGAGAGCTTTTCTACGGCGACACGGAGCTCCTCCGTTTCGCCGTAATTATGTCGGTAGAGTTCCATCACCAATGCGCCGTCGTAATTCTGTGCCTGAAGTTTACCGAAAAGCTTTGCAAAATCAAAGTTTCCGCAGCCGATTGGCAGGCAATCGTGTTCTTCGTCGGAGTCGCTCACATGAACGTGCGCAACACACTCACCCATAGCATCCAGCATATCATAAACCGATACCTCCGAGCGGATGCATTGCTTCAGATCCAGCACGAACTTCACGTCTCCGCCGAGATATTCACGCATTTCTCTTATATAATCCGGTTTTGCAGAGCGGCAGCGGGACACGTTTTCCTGTGCCACACGGATGCCGAACTCTTTGGCTGCTTTGTCAAGCAGGGCAATGCGCTCGTAGCCCTTTCTTTTGTCGAACACACTTTCCTTTCGCTCTCCGTGGAGCACAAAATATTTTGCACCAAGCTCTGCTGCCGCCTCAAAATATCGCTTATACAGCTCCACCGAATCCAGGAATCTTCGATCATATTCGCTAAAAAACAGCAGCGGTTCCAGTCCCGACGTAAACGGGTGCAGCGACGTGACCTTTACACCGCCCTCATCAAAACGGCGGCGTATTCTCTTTATAAAGTCCCGTTCCAGCTCGGACACGGTGTTGACAAACACCTCTGCCGCAGATATTTTCCAATCTGCAATCTGTCCCACCGCTTTTTCCAGCTCGGCGGGATAAAAGCAGGATGTAGATATTCCGAATTCCATCTGATCTTTCCTTATCAATAATCTTTTTCCAATACTTACATTTGCACGGCGCCGCCCCGAAATGATATAATTTTATTGACATCGGCGGCGCTTATACTATTATATCACACCCGCTCAAGCTAATCAACGATGATTATTATCATATTCACGGAGGATTTTTTTATGTCTGCAATACGTTCTTTTTTCTCATCACTTCCAAAACTTTCGGATTTTTCCCTCACCGTGCTCAAAATCGGCATCACCCTTTGCTGCGGATACATAATTATTGCCGCCGCAATGCATCTTCTCTCTTTTGTGCCGGATTATTACATCACCGCCCGTTTTCTCTTCCCTGCCGCCATCGAAAACGGTGCAGGCTGTCTGCTCTCTTCTGTGATAGCTGCGCTCATCTGCGATGTTGCCATCAAGCGCAAAGAGAAATAGTATATCTTTCCGTATAATGTAAAAAGCCGATAGAAAACTATCGGCTTTTCTTTTATCTCTATCTGTTATACGGTGTCGGGTTGTTGGTCAATCCCAAAATATAATCCGTTGATGTTTTGTAGAGCCTTGCAAGACGAATCAACACATCTGTGGGTATATCCCGAAGACCGCGCTCATATCGGCTGTATTGCGGCTGCTTCATCTGCAGATATTCCGCCACATCCTGCTGGGAAAGGTCGTGGTCTTCTCGCAGATCCCTCAAACGGGGATAATAATTATCCATTATTACACCACCTCATAACCATTCGGTATTGACATCGTACCACACTTGAAGTATAATTATATTACCCAATAACCATTCGGTTATAATTATGTGTAAAATGAGGTGTAACATGAAAATCGGCTTCAGAACTCCAAGCCTGAAAAAATCTTTCCGTGCAAGAACCACCGGAAAGCTGAAAAGAAAAATCAAAAAGTCGGTCAATCCCTTCTACGGCAAAAAAGGCGCAGGGTTTGTCAAAAATCCCTCCCGCTCTGTTAAGAGCAAAATTTACCGCAAGACCACGTTTGGATTGAACGACATCTTCAAACTGTTTAAATGACGGAGGCTGTAAAATGGATAAAAACAAAACTATACTGCACGCTTGGTTAGACTTTTGGCTCTGCTTCTTTTTGGGCGGTTTGGGAGTCCACAAATTCCGTGAGGGGAAAATTGTGTGGGGTCTTGTCTATCTCTTCACCTTTGGTCTTTTCACTTTTGGCTGGACTTGTGACTGCATTACTTATTTTTATGTTGCATTTCGTGCCACCCTCGAGACCTTCTCTACCAAAGACAACCCACCCTACACCACCGACCAAAAAGCAATACATATGCGCACAGGTAAAATTATTGGACTGAGCCTTATAATTGCGTGGATGCTACTTCTTGCCGGCATAAGCGCCTGCACAGCCGTTTTCTCCTGCAATCCACAGCAATCCTCCGTCAGCTCCGAATCCGTTTCTGAGATATCCGAAAGCGAATCCGAACAGGATTCCTCCCCCGAAGATGCCGATTCACAGCAATCCTCCGAAGAAGAGAGCGAGAGCTCCGATACTTCCGAGCCCGAAC
>JAFSHJ010000121.1 GCA_017440425.1 Oscillospiraceae bacterium
CTTCTCCTACCTCGGTCTTTCGCGTGAGCTTGTTTTTCAGGGGCAGGTATGGCGGTTGGTCACATTTTTGCTTGAGCCGCCCAGCAACAGCATAATATGGATAATGTTCTCGCTGTATTTCTATTATATGATAGGCACGGCGCTGGAACAGACCTGGGGAACATTTAAGTTCAATGTCTATTATTTCATGGGTGCATTGTGCATCATAATCGCCGCAATGATATCGGGCTACGGCTACAATATGTTTCTTAATATGTCGCTGTTCTTTGCCTTTGCAACCCTTTTCCCGAACCATCAGGTAATGCTGTTTTTCTTCATTCCCATCAAAATCAAGTGGCTGGCAATTTTGGATGCGGTTTATTTTGCCGTGATGTTCATTTTTGGCGGCTGGGCAATGAGGATATCCATTATAATGAGCCTTGTCAACTATTTTATCTTCTTCGGGGAAGACCTCTTCAAGATGATAAAGCAGGAGATAATGTTTAAGAAAAACCGTATGAGATACCGCATCAACAACCGCAGATGACAAAAAAGGGCAGATGTTGTTGGGAAAAGCAGAAAATTAGCCCCATAACATTTGACATATAATGCAAAAGCTAGTATAATATTTAAGGCAAATAAAAAGAATATAAATATAAAAAGGGGTTTTATCAATGCCGGTAGTAAATTATGAACAGTACCGCAAAATGCTCGATGCAGCATCCGCAGGCGGATATGCATATCCTGCATTCAACATTTCCAACATCGAAACAGCAAACGCAGTTCTCAAAGGCTTGGCAGCAGCTAAATCCGACGGAATCATTCAGGTTTCCACAGGCGGAGCAGCTCATGCTTCCGGAAGCGACATCAAAGACAGCGTGATCGGCGCAATCTCCCTTGCAAACCACGTACATCTTCTTGCTGAAAGATACAACATATTCGTAGCTCTCCACACCGACCACTGCCAGAGCAAAAAGGTAGACAGCTTCCTGCTTCCCCTCATTGCCGAGACAGAGCGCCGCAGAGCAAACGGCGAGAAGAACCTCTTCAACAGCCACATGTTCGACGGTTCCGATATTCCTCTTAAAGAGAACATCGTTGTTGCAAAACAGCTCCTTGAGCGCTGCGCAAAGAACGAGATCATCCTCGAGGTTGAGGCCGGTGTTGTCGGCGGCGAAGAAGACGGCGTAAACAACGAAGGCGTAGCAAACGAGAAGCTCTACACCACACCGGAAGATATGCTTGCAGTATACGATGCACTTTCCACAGTTGAAGGCGGCATCTTCACTCTTGCTGCAACATTCGGCAACGTTCATGGCGTTTATAAGCCCGGCAACGTTAAGCTCAATCCGAAGATCCTCCGCGACGGACAGAACGCTCTCAAAGCTGCTTACGGCGATGACAAGAAGTTCTATTTCGTATTCCACGGCGGCTCCGGCTCCGAGAAGAGCGACATCGAAGAGACTCTCAGCTACGGCGTTATCAAGATGAACGTTGATACCGATACTCAGTATGCATTCACACGTCCCATCGTTGACCATATGTTCAAGAACTATGATGGCGTTATCAAAGTTGACGGCGAAGTTGGCGTAAAGAAGGTTTACGATCCCCGTTCTTACCTCAAGGCTGCAGAGTGCGGCATGGCTGAAAGAGTTATCGAAACAGCTAACGACCTCAAATCCGCAGGCAAGACCCTTTGCAAATAATTTAAGCTGAAAATCGCCCGGGTGCAAAGAGGCATCCGGGCATTTTTGTGCGGTAAAAACCGAAAAAATTTTAAAAAAATAAGATTGTGTTGAATTTTCAACATACTAACCGTGCATATTTGTAATATAATAAGAATGCAGAAAACAGAACTGATAAACAGTTTAAGCTGCAACATTAGGATAGGATATATTGAAAAAATTTTTCCAATGTGATATAATCATAACAATAAAAAATAGGAGAGAGGAAATATGAACATAACAAAAGATATTAAGTATATAGGCGTAAACGATCATAAAATAGATCTTTTCGAGGGACAGTATACAGTGCCCAACGGTATATCTTACAACTCCTATGCAATTATTGATGAAAAAATTGCGATCATGGATACTGTGGATGTGTCTTTCCTCCACGAGTGGATGGATAACATTCAGAATACTTTGGGAGAGAGAAAGCCGGACTATCTTGTTGTTCAGCACATGGAGCCGGATCATTCCGCAAACATTTTCAACTTTGTCAAAACCTATCCCGAAGTGACCGTGGTTTCTTCCGCAAAGGCATTTGCAATGATGAAAAACTTCTTCGGCACGGATTTTGAGGGCAACCGCATCGTGGTTGGCGAAGGGGATACCCTTTCTCTCGGCAGCCATCAGCTCACATTCGTGACAGCCCCCATGGTACATTGGCCGGAGGTTATCGTAACATATGACAGCACGGATAAGGTGCTTTTCTCTGCCGACGGTTTCGGCAAATTCGGCGCACTCGATGTGGATGAGCCCTGGGATGACGAGGCAAGAAGATACTACATCGGCATCGTTGGAAAATACGGCGCACAGGTGCAGAGCCTGCTCAAAAAGGCATCCGGTCTGGATATTAAGATGATCTGCCCACTCCACGGACCGGTGCTCAAAGAGAATTTGGGTCACTACATTGGAAAATATGCCGTATGGTCCGGTTATCAGCCGGAGGAAGAGGGCATCGTCGTTGCCTACACATCCGTTTACGGCAACACCAAAAAAGCTGTTATGCAGCTGGTTGAAAAGCTCAACGCAAACGGCTGCCCGAAGGTTGCCCTCTACGACCTTGCAAGATGCGATATGGCAGCAGCCGTGGCAGATGCCTTCCGCTACAGCAAGCTGGTGCTTGCAACAACGACCTATAACGCAGATATCTTCCCCTTCATGCGCGAGTTCATCGATCACCTCACCGAGCGCAACTTCAGCAACCGCACCGTTGCCCTCATTGAAAACGGCAGCTGGGCACCCTTGGCTGCAAAGGTGATGAAGGGAATGCTGGAGAAGAGCAAGAATATCACATATACAGACA
>JAFSHJ010000122.1 GCA_017440425.1 Oscillospiraceae bacterium
GCAGGACCGAGTGTGCAAACGATCTTTGTCTTTTTCATTATATGTAACTCCTTGACTTGGGGGCTTGGAATTAAGCATTTCCGCCAAGTTGAAATATTTTCCTTTGTATATTATATCCTATTATATCCCGATAGTCAACATATTAAAAGCCTAAAACGAAAGTTTTGCAAACAAATGTCCCGCCGCAGAGGACAAAACCTGCGGTTTGTCTGCGGCGGGCGCATAAAACGTTTTTTGAATCGGTCAATTAAAGATTCTGCTCGATGAGGGCATTTATCTTCTCGCGTTTTTCAAGCAGCTTGGTGCTGCACTGATATCCGTTGGTGAAGGTGAGGGGCTCATCCAGCTCTTCGTCGATGAGGGCGACCACAGCCTCTCTTCCGATGAGGGATTCCAGCAGCTGACAGGCACGCATATCCTCAAAGCCGTCGTGGAACACCTTCAGGCGCAGGGAGATGAGCGGAGTGCCGTCGGCGCCGGGATAGACCACAAATGGGTCGCCTGCAGGCCATACCATTCTGCCGTCGGTGACACGGAAGGGGTCGATGAGGGTCTTGGAGTGGACGGAATACCAGAAGTTGTAACCCCACTGCAGGAAGCCGTCCATGCTGTATTTATAGAGCTGCAGACCGAGAACGCGGTTGCGGCGGGAGGGCATTGCAAGGAAACGGTTGGAGGTGCCCATATACTGTCCGCAGCAGTAGTAGGTCCAGCGCTCGGGGAGGTCACGCTCAAGGAAGGTTGCAACGTGGTTGGTGGCGGGGATGGGAATGTGGACGAGACCGGTATCGTAGAAATCCACGTTGGAGAGAGCATCGATGAAGTTGAAGCCTTCAAACAGCCTGTGGGCAAGGTTTGCGGCTTTGCCGTATTGCTCAAGGTGGTCCAGAGAGGGCTCGTCGGAGACGTGGAAATAGCAGATATCACGGATGCCCAGGCGGTCTGTCTCCGCAATGAGTGCGGGAGCGAGAGCGGTGAGGAAGGCGGTGTATTCCTCGCCAACGGCAGCGGTATCCCAGCCGAAAATGCGCTTGTATTCGCCGTCAACGGTCGCCATAACTTTGGGTGCGTGGTTTGCGCCCCACTGGGTGAAGAGGTGGGATATCTCAAAATATTTAATGCCGCAGCGCTGTGCCATGCGGACAAAACGCTCAAATTTTTCAAAGCCAAAGCTGTAAACACCGTCTGTCACGGTCACGTCGATGAGCTGAACGGTGGGGCGCTCGCCGCCCACAGCGGTATCCAGCGGCGGTGTGAAGATGGGTGTGAGCAGGAAGTTGAGACCGTATTTGACGGCGGTGCGGATGTAGTTTTCAATGAGCACCCAATGCTCCTCGCCGAGGAGAGGCACTTTGTAATAGGATGCCAGACAGTCGCAATGGAACCAGTTGATGTATTTGAGGGTCTGCTCAGGCAAAACGGCATCGATTATCTTGACGGTGACGGTGGCTCTGCCCAGCTCTTTGCCATAGTTTTTGAGGATGACGGTCACGTCGTAGCTTCCTGCTTTGGCATCTTCGGGCACTTCAACGTCCACCCACAGCACTCTCCAGCGGAAACCGGGGAAGGGGAACTGTTTATCGGAGGTGGTGAAGGGCACCAGCAGGTCGGGGAAAAGTCCCGGCTTGTCAGAGAGGAAATCTCCGTCGTGAACGGCAGGTGCGGGAATATCTGCAGGGGTCTCCTCAACAAGAGATACGGTGCAGAGATCGGATATATCGGAAACCAGCTCAAAGGTGGGGTCTCCGAGGAAGGGGAGAGCTTCGTCGGGCTCAAACCATGCGGCCACCTGGAAAGCGGAGGTCTCGCCCTTAAGCATAGAAAAGCCGTCAAAAGCGGCGGGGGAATATTCGGTGTCGGCAGCAAAAACTTTTTCAAGTGAGCTGACAGCGTGGATCTTAA
>JAFSHJ010000123.1 GCA_017440425.1 Oscillospiraceae bacterium
TTCCGAAAACGCAGCTACCGTGGACGGATATATTGAATTCAACGGTGTGGATTGGGATTTTTCTTTTGCCTATCTGCTGGATTTCTGCGGAAATACGGGCCGTTTCAATGGTGAAAAGTTTGCGCTTGCAGACTTTATCAACCGTTTTGGAAATGCTGTTTTCTCTGTTGTGGATGAGACTTTCGGTTATAACCAAACCAAACTCAGCGGATATCTTTTGAAAAACCAAACTATGCGTGAGTGTGTTATTGAAATAAGCCATTGCGGAGATATGGTTTATGTTGATAATGGTGCTGTTTAGAGCTATTTCGTGCAAAATCGTGTTAAATTCCGACATTGACACCGTTTTTTATAAGTTTTATAATAATATGTAGTTTATGTGCTTTATTTAATTCTTTAAGTTCTTGCGAAAGGATTGTTGTTTGTGGATTTTGAAAAGTTAAAAAGATTCAGTGCGGATATCCGCATCTGGACTATTCGTACTATTGCGGAAGCCGGCTTTGGTCATATCGGCGGTTCTGCATCCATTGCAGATGTTCTTGCAGTTCTCTATGGTGGAATGATGAATATTGATCCCTCCGACCCCAACAAGGAAGACCGTGACTGGTTCGTTCTCTCCAAAGGTCACTGCGCTCCCGCACTCTATGCAGCACTTGCTCTTAAGGGCTACTTCCCCATGGAGTGGCTGAAAACCCTCAACAAGGGCGGCACAAGCCTGCCCAGCCACGCAGACAAGCTGCGTGTTCCCGGTGTTGATATGAGTACCGGCTCTCTCGGTCAGGGTATCTCCGCAGCTGTGGGAATTGCTCTTGCCAACCGCATGCAGGGCCGTGATTCCTGGACATACTGCATTGTCGGCGATGGCGAATGCAATGAAGGACAGGTTTGGGAGGCTTGCGAAGCAGCTGCACACCTTAATCTCGATCATTTCATCCTCTTTCTGGACTGGAACAAAAAACAGCTCGACGGCAAGCTGGAAGCTATCTGCAACCCCGGTGATTTTGTTGAAAAGTTCTCCGCTTTCGGTCTTGATACCGAAGTTGTTGTGGGATACGATGTAAAATCCATTTGGGAAGCAATTGAATGCGCAAAGAATAAACCCGGAAAACCCCACTGCATAATTCTTGACACCGTTAAAGGCATTGGTGTAAATTTCGCCGAAGAAGAGGAATTTAACCACTATATGACCTTTGATGTTGCAAAAGGCGAAGAAAGCATTGCGGAAATTGAGCGCCGTTTGGCCGCTGGAACATATCCCGGAGGTGACCTTTAATGATTAAGATTCGTGATACATTTGAAATGGACACCAAGGAAATGCGTGCGGTATACGGCGAAGCTCTTGGTGAAGCAGCCGATAAAAACGAAAAAGTTGTTGTTATCAGTTGTGACCTCTGCGGTTCTATGGGATTGAGAGGCTTTGCAAAAGAACACGCTGCTCAGTCTATAAACATCGGTATTCAGGAGGCAAATGCCTGCAGTATGGCAGGCGGTATGTCTGCAGCAGGTATGGTTCCCTTCTTTAACACATTCTCCGTTTTTGCAACCCGCCGTGCATATGATCAGATCTTTATGAGCTGCGCATATCCCAAGCTCAACGTTAAGATCGTCGGCGGTGATGCAGGTGTTACTGCCACCTCCAACGGCGGCACACATATGCCTTTTGAAGATATCGGAATCATGCGGGTAATGCCCAACGTGACAATCTTTGAGCCCTCCGATGCTGTTATGCTGAGAGATCTCCTCAATCAGATGGCTGAAACCTACGGTGTTCAGTATATCCGTTTCTCTCGCAAAAACACCCTCAAGATCTATGAAGAGGGTTCCACATTTGAGATCGGTAAAGGTGTTATCGTCCGTGAAGGCAAAGATGCAACCATCATTACCTGCGGAATTCTTGTTGCCGAAGCTTTGAAAGCAGCCGATGCACTTGCAGCAGAAGGCATTGAGGCTCGCGTATTCGATATGTTCACTATCAAGCCCATTGACAGAGACCTTATTATGGACAGCATTGCAAAGACAGGTGCCATTGTTACCGCAGAAAACCACCAGATAATCGGCGGTCTTGCAAGTGCCGTATCTGAAGTTATTGCTGAGGAAGGCATCGGTGTTCCCATGGAAAAAATCGGTGTTCAGGGTATCTTCGGTGAAGTTGGCGATCAGGATTATCTGCTTGACCGATTCCATCTCAGCGCTCCCTATATTGCAGATGCAGTAAAACGTGCAGTTTCAAAAAAGAAATAATTTAAAACATTAAAAAACGCTCCGTTCAATTAACGGAGCGTTTTTTATATATTATTCTCTTATTAAAGCAGATCGTCAAA
>JAFSHJ010000124.1 GCA_017440425.1 Oscillospiraceae bacterium
ATCCCGTGGGCGAGGACAAGAAGATATACTATTCCTCCGATCCCGATATGCAGTCCCAGTATATCCGCCTGCTGACCGCTTCCGGCAAGAGCGTTGCGGTGCTGGATCACCTCATCGACACCCATTTCATCAGCTTCCTTGAATACACCCTCAAGGATTATCAGTTCCAGCGTGTTGACTCCGCCGTGGAGGAGACCGAAAATGCGGAAAGTGAGGTTTCTGCAGAGGATATCGTGGCGGCGGCAAAGCCCTATATGGACGAGAAGCTGACAGTTAAAGCGCAGGCTTTGGCAGATGCATCCACTCCCGCTGTGCTGCTCCTCTCCGAGCAGTCCCGCCGTATGCGTGAGATGATGAAGCTCTACGGTATGGACGGTGCAAACCTCCCTGCCGATGAATATACCCTTATCCTCAACACCGCCAACAATGCGGTGAAGCAGCTGCCTGCTCTCCCCGAAGAGCGTCGTGAGCTGGTGAGCAGATATGTCTGCGACCTTGCATCGCTTGCCCACAAAAAGCTCTCTGCCGACGAGATGACCGCATTCATCCAGCGCAGCGCCAAACTCCTCGATATCATTGCCTTAAATTAAAACAGATAAAAGCACCTCCGCGGCGGGAGGTGCTTTGTTTTTTGTTGCGGAGCGTAATGGGATTCCAAAGGGGCAAGCCCCTTTGGTGCCGGCTGCACAAGCCCCGACATCCGCAGATGTCGGAATCTCTTTATTTGAGCGAAGCTCAACATAAACATACTAAACAAAACGTCACACGAAGTGTGGCGTTCTAAAACTAACCGTTTAAAAAGCACTTCTCTCAGCAGGAAGTGTTATCAGGCTTCTGCTTTTAGAATGCCATCCTTCGGATGACATTTGTTTTATTATATTTATGTTGCGCCGAGCGCAAGGAGTTGGCCTGCGCGGCCCGCGCTTAAGGGACAAGTCCCTTAAGAATCCCGTGATGCTCCGCACCCTAACCGAAAGTGCCTTCTCCGTGGGAATTGCACCAAACGCTTCGTAAATTTAAGAAACTGTAAGCGTGAGCGTCAGTTTCGTCCGCGGTCATTCCTCCGGGCGTGGCCCGGTCCCTTAAGAATCCCGTTAACGCTCCGCGGCTAAAACGAAAGTGCCTTTTGCCGCGGGGTGCAGTTTTGTTTTGCAATAATTACCTGCGCAAAAGCGAAATCACGGTCCTCACCAAGAAGACCAAAAACGGGATAAACATTATCGCGAGGGAAAGATGATACAGACCGGAATCAAAGCTGTTGCCGAAAACAAGAAACATAAACAGAATAAATCCGGCAAGAAAAAGTATCAGCCAAAACAGCGACGGAGTAAACTCATTGAAGCTGCGCTTTTTCGGCTGCACGGCAGAGGGTCGTTCCTCAGGTGACGAAGGGCAATCGGAAAGCCCCAGCAAACTGTCTGCCGAAACATTGAAAATTTTGCACAGCTCAACAATTTTGTCGAGATCAGGGGAGGATTGAGCCGATTCCCACTTTGAGACCGCCTGCCTTGTAACACCCAGCTTTTCCGCCAACTCCTCCTGCGAAAGGTTGTCTCTGCGCCGCAGCATAAAAAGATTTTCGTTAAAATTCATATTCACAGCTCCTTCAAACGGTATTGCAACACTATGTAATCATTATAATGTATTTTTCGGTTGCAGTCTATCTGCAGAAGATACCATTTGAGCAACCAACCGTTGCAGAGCGGCGAATTTATTCATTTGAGGGAACCGACCGCAGATTTTTTGCTGTGGGAGTAGCTGCGTATGACCTTTATCGGCACAAAAATTGCAAAGATGAGGAATATTACGAACCAGCCGTAGCCTGTCAGCGGCAAAATTGTGTTGGTGACGAAGCCAAACCCGTTCACGGCCATGACAACGCACACCGCACAGAAGAGAGCGGCGACCGAAAATTTGCGAAACCAAAGCTTTTTCAGCGGATTTTTCGGGTTTTTAAGGTTATCCCAAAGAGATATTTTGCTCCAGCGTTCGCTCAGGTTGAAGATGTAGTTTGGACCGGTGGTGACGAATGCGCTGGCAAGCAGCAGGGGATAGGCTGCCTTTATGAACGCAGCACCTTCCAGATGCTCTATCGCCTCAAGCACGTAGATAGCGGTGCCGCTTTCCAAATTTTCGGGCCATCGACCAAACAGAAGCAGCGAAATGGGGACCATGGTGATGAAAAGACAGACAAAACCGAACAAAACCGCTTTCAGGCTGTCACGCAAACTTTTGACACAGCCTTTGCAGGCGGTGGAAAGAATGCTGGCGGTGGGCACCTGCATGGATGCAAAAAGAAAAATATGCCACACAGCCCAACCCACGTTGCCGTATTTTTCACCTTCGCCCACAGCACGGGCGCTCCAGTTGCTCACAATGCTTTCCCAATTGGCGGGAATGCCCACGGCAAGGAATAGTATGATGATGGTAACCATTGCAACGGTCAAAACTGAACCAACCGCCCTTATGGCATTTATGCCAAACATTGTGATCGCCATAAAAACCGCAACAATAACCGCCAGCCAAACGTAATAATTTACGCCGAGATAGCTGTTCAGGAGCTCTGCTGCACCTGCCATGCAGGATGCCGTTGCCGCAGAAAAGGAGCAGATCGCCATAATATCATAGGCGGGCATGAGAATTTTTTCAAAGGGATGGAAGGCAGTTTGCAAAAATTCTTTTGTGGAATAGCATTGAGTCCTGCGGCTCAGCTCCACCACCCAAAAATAGAACCAAAGCTCCACCAAAAGTGCAATGGCGGAAAAGATAACTCCATAGTAGCCGAAGCGCACAAAATAGGTCATATGCAGTGCGCCGGATGCGGTGCCGCTTCCCATTTGTGAGCCATACCAGGTCGCACCCACCGTGAATGGCAGTAAAAATGAGAACAATTCCGAAAGCTTGCTGCCTTTTTTGCTTTTTTTGCTGACGAGCACCGTGATCGCCTCCGCATCAATTTTTTTGATCTTGCAGATATAATAAATCATATTTGTTGATATGTCAACAGATAATCATCAAAATAATTGATGCAAAGATTATTGCGAATCAGCTGAAATTTAAATATATAACTCTTTGTGTGTAAAGATAGAAATCAGGCATATATTTGCAGTCCGCCCCTCTCCGCCGATTACATCGGCGCCGCTCCGCAGGGAGCGGACCCGCCTACGGCGGGTAAGAGGGGCGGGGAAGCCCCCGCAGGCATGTCCGCGGACGAAACTGACGCTTGCGCTTACAGTTTCTTAAATTTCAAAA
>JAFSHJ010000125.1 GCA_017440425.1 Oscillospiraceae bacterium
AATATCTTTTGAAGATTGCCGCCCAAAGGCAATCTTCGTAATAGGCGCACACCGGTGCTTTGCGGTTTATGCAAATTTTAGAGCGCCTATCCCGCCCTATCTGCCTCGTGCAACGAGGCTACTCCGCTGTAAGGCGGAGCCGCCGACTCAATGTCGGCGGGATAGGGGGCGTATGCAGTTGCCGCTGCGCCTATCCCGGCCCCGCAAGCAACAAAAAACCGATGCAGAACTGCTTCCGCATCGGTTTTTTTATGTGATTTGGATGATTGGATTAGAAAGAGGGAGCCTCGTCGTTGAGGATCTTTACGATATTCTTGAGCATAAGATCGATCTTATTGCTCTGGGAGAGGAACTCGATCTGTCCGTTATATGCAACATAGTAGCGGAGGGTCGGTCCCTTATACATGGAGATAACATCGTCATCTCTGCCGCCGTCGGCATATTTGATGATAACTTCAACTTCGGGTTCTCCGAGTGTGTCTATGTCGGGGATATCCTCGAGATCGAGATAATCATCGCCGGTGATGCCGATGGTGGAGGTGTAAAGTGTACGGAAATATTTGGTGATAAGTCTGCGGCCTTCACATTCAACAACGATATCTGCCTCGTCATTATCGTTGGTGAAATGCTCAAGTGTGAATACATACTTTCCGTCGGGAGTGTTGTATTCGATCTCGCCGACCTTTGTGATGTAGGGGATAAGAGTCATCTTGTTGACAAGATCGCTGAAGGTGAGACCAAAAGCGTCTACGCCGTCTACGCTCAGCACGAAGATAGTGTCGTTATACTGGTTCATAGCATAGCAGACGCCATCCTTCGGTTCGCTGATCTTTATAAGATACTCTGTTGCCTCTGTGCGGGTATCATCGTTGTAAATGGCGAAATCAATCTGAATATAGGGCTTATCAAGACCGTATTTCGCAATGGTTGCCTCTGTGGGACAAACCTCAGCGATCTCTGTTGCAACAAGGTTATAGATGGTCACGAAACGCTTTTCGATGGTGTCCATGTTTGCCTTTTTAACAATGTCGCCGCAGGTAAGCTTGTAAGCAGAGGTGGAGAGAACATATTCGTTCTGCACAAATGCCTCTTTGTCGTAGCTTACAACGATCTCTTCGGGATAATAAGTTCCGCTGAACTTTATCTCTCTGTAGGAGAAATCGTCTTCTTCCACGCTATATTCCGGAGTTATGCCTGCGCTGACGAAGCTGGCATAATCCTTGGCATAAAGTCCGATAGCTGCATCGTATGCCAGATAGATAACATCGTTATAGAGAGCATAACGACCGTGGGCGGAAGCATCCACTGCGCCCAGCAGCAGCACATCTGTGGAACCGTCTTTGAAGTTGTAGGTTATGGTAACCTCGGGGTCATCCAGACCAAACTCTGCCTTGCGGCTCAAATCGTCTGTGATGATCTGACGGGCAAAAAGATCTACTGCATAATAGGCAAGGTTGTTGAGACTCTGGGTATCGGGAACGACCACACCCTCCATCTCTTTGATGTTGCCGTTTACATATTCTTCACCGTTGTCGTAGGTGCCGGTGATAAGCTCAAGGGTATATTCACAAAATGCATTTTCAACGGTGATGTCCTTAATGGCTTCGGGATCCATCTCCAGGATCCTGATGCCCTCTTCCTTTTGGGAGGACTCAGAGCTTTCACCGTCGAGGGGGTCAGCGGCGGGGATCACGAGGATCACTCCGACAACCAACAGAAGCGCAGCCAACACGATACCGGCTGTGACCAGCGAGCGCTGGCGCTTTGTCAATGTCTTTTTGGCCTTTGCCATAGTTATCCTCCTTAATTATCTGTGTCTTCTTCTGATATATACTACTGTACCGATAACGAGAACAGCAACGGGAAGAATGATCATAAATGTTGCCATAACAGTGGTCACCTGGCTCTGTTTAACAACCATGGTGTCTGCATTCAGGTCTTTGGGCTCAATGTAGACATAGGAGGAACTGTCTGTTACAACATTGGAGAGAGACTTGAGATAATCTGCGTTTGCATAGTAAGAGGAGCTCATCATGCTGGGGCTGAAGGAGACATCGGAAGCAAACACAACGATATGAGAGTTGCAGGGGTTGTTGTTTGCGTCATATTTGGTTGTGGATGTACTTGCAGCAACTGCGCATGCGCCCTTTGCGGAAGTGGATTTCTCATCGCTGATATCGTTGAGCTTGGGGATCTCTTCAGCGTCAAATGCAAGAGCTCTTGCGCTGTCGGAGAACTGTACCATAGCCTCGTTAGAATAGTTGTTTGTGTGCACAAGATCAACTTTACGGGCATAGCTCATTGCAAGGAAGAGGTTCTTCTCTTCAATACCGCCGGAAACATCGGTGTTGACGATATCGGGGATGGTGTAGAAGGGATAACCGCTGAGATAGTGGCTGCTGCTGGTCTCATAGATGTAGTCTGTGGAAACAGAGATACCCCAGTCGTTAAGCAGTGTGCCGAAGTTTTCCATCTCTTCAAGGGATGTCTCGGTGGATACGAAATAATAGAGAGCTCTGGTTCTCTGCAGCTCGTCGTTTGCAAGGAACTTTTCGATCTTTTCAACGCTCTCGCTGTCAAGGTCGTTCTTGATGCCGAAGAGAACGATGATGTCTGTTTCGGGGTCGATCTCTTCTGTCTGGATAGAAAGCTGAGTTACCTCATAATAGTTGCTCTTGAAAACAGATTCGATACCGGCAGCATCGCCGCTTTCAAAACCGTTGAGGATGGCAACCTTTACCATATCGCCGGAGGTTACGGTGAGGATGGCGGAGGTGATGGACTGCTCAGCGGTGGAGGTGAGGTCGTAAGCACCGGTGGTGGTGTTCTGTGCTGCAGAAAGGAGATCCTGCTGGGTGAGCACAACAGCTCTGTCGCCGCAGGAGACAACAACGTTGCTTTCTGCAAGTGTGAGATCGGGGAACTGGCTCACAAACGTGGGGTTGGTTATGATATCAACATATTCAACCTTGATGTTGCTGTTCACCTGAGAATAGCTTTCAATGATCTCGCCGGCACTCTCGTAGTAGATGTTCTGAGATTTATACTCTTTTTCATCCACGAGGATATAGATGTTTACTTCTTTGTCTATATCTTTGATGTGCTCAATGGTCTGCTCGCCAACCTTAAAGAGCTCGTTTCTGGTCATATCGAAAGAGAGACCGAAACGGTTTGTCAGTGCTGTGGCGATCATGTTTATAATGATAACAACAATAATGCCGATGACGGTGATGGTTGTTGCGGTTCCGCCGTATTTGAGCTTACGCATCTGAGCGGGGGAACGCATTTTCTTTGCCTTTTTAGCGGGAACTGCTTCTTCGATAACTGTTTCTTCAACAATTTCTTCGTTTACAAGGTTTTCGTTGTTCTTTTCGTTACTCATTGTTCGCTTCTCCTTTCTTTTCAATTATTCCCAACGTCTCTTCTCAAGTACTCGTCCGCAGAGGAAAAGGAACACGGCGATTATGCTCAGGAAGAACATAATGCTGGAGAAGTTGATCATACCGCTCATGAACTCGCTGTAGCGGCTGGTGAAGGTGGAATCGCTGATGAACTGATCCAGGAATTCGTTGTTGATGTTGGGCAGAATGCCGTCGATGTAGGTTACGGCAACATTGGCAACGATAGCACCAATGGCAGCGACGACCTGGTTTTCAGTAAGTGCGGAGATGAACATACCAACTGCAATGAAGGTTGCTGCAAGCAGGATCATTGCAACATAGTTTGTGATGACAACGCCCCAGTCAGGTGTGCCGAGGATGCCGAGCACCAGGCACTCTGCCAATGTGGAGCTGGAAGCCACGATGAAAACGAGAACAGCAGCCAGATATTTGCCCATAACTATGCCGGTGATGGTTACCGGGGAGGTGAGAAGGATCTGGTCTGTTTTAATTTTCTTGTCCTCACTCATAAGTCTCATGGTGAGCATGGGCATAAGGAACATGATGAAGGTATACATTGTGCTGAAAACGCTGCGCATATCTGCAATTCCGTAAGCTACCATCTGTGTAAAGAATACACCGGAAATGAAGAATATTGCGGCAACAACAATGTATCCGATGGGCGAAGTGAAATACGCCTTAAATTCGCGACGCATTATAGCTAACATTGATTATTTCCTTCCTTTCGGTCAAAATCCGAAGATATTGCTTATTCTGCATCTGCAGCGGCATCTGTTGTGAGCTGCAGGAAGATATCTTCAAGGGTCATCTCGGTGCTCTTCATGCCGAGGATGGGCCACTGTCTTTCGGCAAGGCGCTTGAACACCTCACGGCGAAGATCGGAGTTGGGCTCTGCCTCGATATCGAAGTCGTAAACGCCTTTTTCGCGTTCACCCAGCTTGCTGACAGAGAGCATTCCGGGGATCTTCTCCAGCAGACGTGCAACGTCTCTTTCGGGACCGTCAACACGTACTCTGAGCTTGTGGTCGGAGCTGAGATTCTTGGAAAGGTTATCCGGTGTATCGTCGGCAACCAGCTTGCCCTTGTTGATAACGATGATCCTGTCGCAGACAGCCTGAACTTCCGGCAGAATGTGCGAAGAAAGGATAACGGTGTGACGCTCACCGAGCTCACGGATAAGGTTACGGATCTCTATGATCTGTTTGGGGTCGAGGCCTACTGTAGGCTCGTCGAGAATAAGTACCTGGGGATTGCCGAGCAATGCCTGGGCAATACCGACTCTCTGCTTATAACCTTTGGAAAGGTTTCTGATGGGGCGCTTGTAAACGTCGCTGATCTTAACGAGATCGCAGATCTCATCGATATGTGCTGTGCGGGGGATAGAAACCTTCTTCAGCTCATAGACAAAGCCGAGGTACTCCTTAACAGTCATATCAAGATAGAGCGGCGGGTGCTCCGGCAAATAACCGATCTTTGCCTTTGCTGCCATGGGGTCTTCAAGAATATCGATTCCATCGATAGTTGCGGTTCCGCTTGTTGCGGAAAGGTAACCGGTGATGATATTCATGGTCGTACTTTTTCCTGCACCGTTGGGGCCAAGGAAACCAAGAATATCGCCCTGTTTTACCTCGAACGAGACATCGTTAACAGCGAAATTATTTCCGTACTGCTTAACGAGATTTTTTACTTCAATCATCCAACTTCCTCCTGTTACAATTTACTCCGTAACTTTATTATTATAGCGCAAAAAACACGGTTTGTAAACAAAAACCGCGCATTTCCGTCTGTTTGCAGCCTTTCAATCTCTTTTTTTAGGTTTTTTAACCAAAAAAAGCGTCTTTTTGCCGCAAAATAACAAGGTTACAGATCGCCTATGGCTATGATATCAAAAACTGGGTTTTTGTTTGTAAATAAAGAGTTAAAAATAGTTCTTTTTACTTTTAACTCTTTATTTTTTTGATAACAATTTAGACTTATTTGCCCACGCAGAAGTTTCTGAACACACCTTCGATGATGCTCTCATCTGCGTTTTTGCCGTCCAGCTCGCAGAGGGCCGTGATGGCTGCCTGCACGCACACCCAAACCGCATCCAGCGTCATGCCGCTTTCCAGCGCCGCTTTTGCCTCGGTTATGGCGTCAAGTGCCCTGCGTGCGCAATAGAGCTGACGCTCGCCTGCCAGCAGGGGAGCGGAGGCGTCGAATTCGTCCAGCTCCAGCGCCTTGAGTATCTCTTCACGCAGCTCTTCCGCGCCGTCGCCGTTTTTTGCCGAGATAAACACGGTTGCCTGCGCCGCCTCAAACAGCTCCGGGGAGAGCTTCTGTCCAAGGTCGCTCTTGTTCACCACGGCAATATATTTTTTGTCTGCCAGCTCTTTTATAAGGTCAAGGTCTGCCTTTTCCGGCTGCTCGCTGCCTTCAAACACGGCAAGTATCAGGTCTGCTTGACCGATGCGCTTTTTGGCTTTGTCCACACCGATGCTCTCCACCACGTCGCCGGTATCGCGGAGACCCGCCGTATCGGAAAGTCTCATTGTGCAGCCGCCGATGACCACCGTCTCCTCCACGATATCTCTCGTGGTACCGGGGATATCCGCAACGATGCTTTTTTCGCAGCCTGCCAGCAGATTCATCAGGGTGGATTTTCCCACGTTGGGTCTGCCGCAGATGACCGCATCTATTCCCTCCGAAACCAGCCTGCCTCTGTCGTAGTCTGCAACAAGCGCCGCCACCGAGCTCTGTGCCGAGCCAAGTGCTGCGCCCAGCACATCGGGGGATACCTCCTCCACGTCCTCTTCGGGAAAATCTATCCATGCGGAAAGGTGAGAGGCTGTGTCGGTGAGTTGGTCTCTTATCTTTCGCAGCTCGGCGGAAAGAGAGCCCTCCAGCAGTGAGAGTGCCGCCTTTGCGGAGCTTTTGCCTCCTGCGGAGATGAGGTTCATCACCGCCTCTGCCTGGGTGAGGCTGAGCTTGCCGTTTAAAAATGCACGCTTGGTGAACTCGCCGGGACCTGCAGGTGCAGCTCCGTGGGCAAGTGCCGAGCGCAGCACCGCCTTTGTGACATAGCTGCCGCCGTGGCAGGATATCTCCGCCACATCCTCGCCGGTATAGCTTGCCGGCTCTCTGAACACGGTAACTATGCCGTCATCCAGCGCAGCGTTTTCTTCATCCAATATTTTCACTCTGGCAGTTCTTCCGCCTGCCACATCGGATATCTTTTTGCCCTGTGCAAACCGCAGACACATTTTGTCTGCCACCGCCAGCGCCTCCGGACCGGATATTCTTATCACCGCAATTCCGCCGGTGCCTGCCGGTGTTGCTATTGCCGCTATGGTCGACATTGTATCACCTCGTTTTTCTGCAATAAACAAAAATCGGTCGCCACAAATTATATGGCGACCGACCTTTTCGCTGTTGGATCGGTGTTAAAGCTCGATCTTTCCGTAGAGAGGTCTGTCCTTTGCCTCTTCCTTGACCTCTGCAGGTCTTGTGGAAACGGGCTGCTCTGCTCTGGGAGCTCTTCTCTGACCGCCGCGTCTGTTGTCTCTGCGGTCGGAGCGGTTATAGTCACGGCGCTCGCCGTTTCTTCTGTTCTCTGCACCTGCGGATTCATTTTCCGCATCTGTCTCGGCAGAAAAGCTCTCTGCGTTGTTCTCGGCAGGCTTGTCGGAATATTTGCGGTTGTAGTTTCCGCCTCTCTTGCCGTAGCCGCCCTTTTTGTTATAAGGTTTCTTTGCGTTTGTGCTGCTGATGATGATCCTGCGGTTGGGCTCTTCGCCTACAGAGCGGCTGGTTGCGCCTTCAACTTCCTGCACTGCGGAATGGATGACACGGCGCTCATAGGGATTCATGGGCTCCAGAGTTACGCTGCGGCCGGTCTTGACTGCCTGGGCAGCAAGTTTTCTTGCCAATGCGTTGAGGGTCTCTTCTCTCTTTTTGCGGTAATCGCCGATATCGATGGATACTCTCTTATAGGAGCCGCCTTCGCGGTTTGCAACAAGGGATGCAAGATACTGCAGGGAATCCAGAGTTTCGCCTCTGCGTCCGATAACTACGCCGAGGTTTTCGCCCTTGAGCAGCAGCACGATGCTTTCTTCTGTGTCTTCAGCCTCGATCTCAACATCGAGACCCATTTTCTCAAGGATGCCTGCAACATAATCGCGTGCAACGTCTGCTTTGGTCTGAACGACCGTTACCTTTACCTTTGCGGGGATGATCTTAAGACCAAGGAATTTTTTTCCGGGACGCTCGATGATCTCAAAATCGATAACATCTCTTTCTACACCAAGCTCTTTACAGCCGGCGTCTATAGCCTCTTCCACGGTTTTACCGGTGGATATGATTTCCAGCTTCAAACCAACTTCCTCCATTCAATAAATCATATAAGATCTTCGTCGGTGACTTCTTTATAGGTTTCGCCGTATTTCTCGGCTTCTCTTTTTCTTGCCTCTGCCAGCTTACGTCTGTTGAGTTCTTTTGCGGAAAGAGCCTTTTCTTCCAGCTCTTTGGTCACTTCTTTGCCTTCTTCAAGCTTTTCCTTAAGCTCCTGCTTGGATTCTTTCTTGAGCTTCTTCTTCTCTGCTTCTGCTGCCTCAATTTCTGCTGCCAGCTTTTTGGGGTTATATTTCTTGTTGAGGTAGAAGGACTGAACAAGGGAGAGAACGTTGCTTACTGTCCAATAGATACCAACGCCTGCGGGTACCTGCATTG
>JAFSHJ010000126.1 GCA_017440425.1 Oscillospiraceae bacterium
GTGTTAGTATTGAGTTGTGATCACACTAACCCATTAGACCAAGGAGGTTCTATTTTATGCAAACCCCTAAAATTTTTGAAAGCGAATACCGCTTCTGTCTTATTCTTTGGGAGCACGAGCCCATTAAAAGCACAGAGCTCGCCAAGCTTTGCAAAGAAAAGCTGGATTGGTCCAAAACAACTACATATACAGTTATAAAAAGACTTGGCGAAAGAGGTGTTTTGAAAAACGAAAACACCATCGTCACTTCGCTTATTTCCAAAGATGAGGCGCAGCAAAGCGAGCTGGACGAGCTGATGGAGAAAAAGTTTGAGGGTTCTCTTCCCGCTTTTATTGCGGCTTTTGCCCGCCGTCAGGAGCTCACAGATGATGAAGTCGAGGAGATTCGGCGCATCATTGAGCGGTAAGGAGGATTTGGATGGAAACATTGTTTCTCAAAATTGTAAATCTCAGCATAACGGCAAGCTGGCTTGTGCTTGCTGTAACAGCTTTAAGATTTATCTTCAAAAAGGCACCCAAGTGGATATTTTGCCTGCTTTGGGGTTTGGTTGCGTTAAGGCTGCTCTGTCCTTTCTCAATTGAGAGTGCCCTTAGCCTTATTCCCAGCAGAGAGACTCTGCCGCAGGAGATAATAACCTCCCCTGTGCCGGAGATAGAAAGCGGAATAGACAGAATAGATGCCATAGTAAATCCCATTCTTTCGGCATCTTTGGCAGCTGCACCCGGTGCAAGTGTTAACCCCACACAAATTTGGGTATCGCTGTTTGCTCTGTGCTGGCTTGCGGGAATGGCCGCAATGCTCATCTATGCACTTATCAGTTATCTTGTTGTCAGCCACCGTGTCTCCACAGCGACCCTGCTTTGTGACAACATTAAGCAAAGTGAAACTGTGGATTCTCCCTTTGTTTTGGGATTTTTCCGCCCCAAAATTTATCTTCCCTATGCTATAGCTGCGGAAGATATGCAATATGTTATCGCCCACGAGCGTGCTCACATTCGCCGCAAAGACCATTGGTGGAAACCCATTGGATTTATACTTTTATCGGTATATTGGTTTAACCCCGTTATGTGGCTTGCCTACCTGCTTCTCTGCCGCGACATTGAAGCCGCCTGCGATGAAAAGGTCATCTCCGATGGCGACAAGGATTACCGCAAAGCCTATTCCACCGCATTGCTCAACTGCAGCGTCCACAGACGCACCATTGCCGCCTGCCCGCTTGCATTTGGCGAAACGGGGGTAAAATCGCGCATAAAGAGCGTTATGAACTACAAAAGACCCGCCTTTTGGCTGATCATCACCGCACTTATTGCATCTGTTGTTGCGGCAGTTTGCCTTCTCACCGTGCCAAAAGAACAGAATGAACACGACACATCTCCACTATATTATAAAAACGTGACAGAATCAATATCCTACTACGAAACGGTGCAGACCATCCATTATCCCGTTGCAGAAGAGGATGATGACGCAGAGATATTGCTTGGCATCACCTATTGCGATGAGCTGAAAGAATATCTTGAAAATGCCACCTGGACGGAGCGACGCGCCCCATCCTCCGCTCTCCCCAGCCACGCCTCTGTTGAATTTATCATTGAAGAGGAATACCGCGTGACCGTCTACAAAAAACCGCGCATTGCAAAGGTGCGATATTTTGACGAGGTGCGGTGGTACCGCACAAACGACCGCAATGCTTATGAAAATGCAGTCTCTCTTGCCAAGCCTGCCGAACTCTCTTCCGCCCTCTCTATGCACAGCTACGGTGTGACGGATGTGGTTTATGAGGATGGCAGATATTCCTTCAGCATTGTGGCGGGAATGAATTCCCCCTATGTTGCCGTAAGCGAAAATATGCAGCTGTTCATCAAAGAATCTTCCTCTGTTTTTTTTGGAAAGTCCCTTGGAACAATGAAAAAATTTGAGCTTACCAAAGACAACTTTGACAAGCTGTTTGAGGATGATGGTGGCTGGCATTCCACATTATCTGCCGCAGCTCTTCGCAAAAACAACGAAGCCGCCTATCAGCTGCTCTATGATAACGATGTTCTCTATTACCTTTTGCAGCAGAAAAACGGCGA
>JAFSHJ010000127.1 GCA_017440425.1 Oscillospiraceae bacterium
CTCTATGTAAATACTTTTTATTACGCATATACAAATATATATTATATCATTTTCTTCTTTAAAATTCCAGCTTTTTTTGATTTTTCCTCTTAATAATTGAAATCATTGGCAATATTACACCTAAAATCACTATCGCCATGCCTATATACTGCCATATTTCCATCTTTTCGTCATAGATTATCATGCTTGCAACTGCTGTCACCACCGGCTCCAGGGTTGCTATAACGCTGGCATTGCCTCCCTCAACTCCGCAGCTCATGCCTTTGAGATAGAGCAGGAATGGCAAAAATCCGCCCACAACTCCCAGCAGAATGAAGCCTATGAGCAACTTTGTGCCGGCTATCTCTATCTTCCAGATGGGTTTGAAGGGTATCATCATTACTGCGCCGCATATTGCAGGCATTATGGAACCCAGAGCAGGGTTATCGCCGGAAACACCTTTTCTGCCAAACAGCGTGAGGGTGGAATAGGATATTCCTCCCAGCAGCGCATAGAGTATGCCCTTGATGTTTGTGCCCACCGATGCAGGGTCATACATTTTGACCACCAGCAGACATCCTCCGAAGGTGAGCAGCACGGCTACCGCCTTGACAGCGGTTATCCGCTCTTTATAGATTATGCGGCTGAAGATTATTACAAAGCCCGGCGCTGTATAGATGAGCGCAGATGCCATTGCCGCAGGGATATATTCCAGCGACTTGAGATAGCCGATATACATCATTGTGATGGAGCAAAAGCCGTTGAGAAGGAAAAACGGCATTCGGCTGAATTTAAAATTTTTGAATGCGCCCGTCGCAAAGCCGTAGATAATATATGCCACCGCGCCAATATACGCACGCATTGCCGCAGAGGTAAGTCCGTCCGAACCGTTTGCAATTGTGAATTTTGCAAACATGGGCATAATTCCCCACGAAACCGCTGCGCCGATGATGAACAGCACGCCTTTGACGCTCATACCCGATTTGTTTTCTTTCATTTTTCTATCCTTTCACCTGTCAGCAGTTGACAAGCTCGACCACCTTGTTTGCTCTATCCCGCAAGGCTGCGTGTTTTTCCATCGCCAGCCCCGGGTCTTCCTCCAACAGCTTTTCCGCTTCTGTGCGTGCGATCTCGCTGAGATATTCGTTCTCCAGCATCTCTATGATCCTGCCGTCTGCCTCTCCGTGCTGACGGGAACCGAAAAAGTCTCCCGGTCCTCTCAATGCAAGGTCTGCCTGGGCAATTTTGAAACCGTCGGTTTCATCCGCAATGGTTTTGAGGCGCTTTTTCGCCGTATCGCCCTTCGCATCCGATATCAGCACGCAATAGGACTGCACGGCACCGCGTCCAACACGTCCGCGCAGCTGATGCAGCTGGCTTAAACCAAACCGCTCTGCATTTTCAATGAGCATTATCACCGCATTGGGCACGTCTATTCCCACCTCTATAACGGTGGTAGCCACCAAAAGGCGGCAGCTTCCCTGCGCAAATGCCCTCATTATCTTCTCTTTTTCCGCAGACTTCATCTTTCCGTGGAGCACTCCCACAGAATAATCCGCAAAGGTTCCGTTTTTCAGCTCTTCAGCATATTCCACCGCAGACATCATGCCCGTGTCTGCAGTTTCCTCCGTTTTCTCCACCAACGGACACACGATGTATCCCTGATATCCGGCATCGAGGTGCTTTTTAACAAAACCGTAGGCTCTCTCCCGCTTTGCGGAATCTATGAGATAGGTTTTGATGGGGATCCTGCCCTTGGGCATCTCGTCTATCACCGATACCTCCAGCTCGCCATAGAGAGCTGCGGCAAGTGTGCGAGGAATGGGCGTTGCGGACATTGCAACAAGGTGGGGCGCCTCGCCCTTGCTTGCCAGCTCAAACCGCTGCTGCACGCCAAAGCGGTGCTGCTCGTCCGTGATGACGAGACCGAGTTTTTTGAATTCCACGTCCTTTTCTATTACGGCGTGGGTGCCTATCAGCAGCTGTGTTTTGCCGCTTTTTACGTTTTCTTTTATGATCGCTTTATTTTTGGCTGTGACGCTGCCCGTCAGCAGTTCAATGCTGATCCCCGACGGTGCCAGCAGCGAGCTTACGCTTTTGAAATGCTGCTCTGCCAAAAGCTCTGTGGGTGCCATCATAACTGCCTGATAGCCGTTTTTGCAC
>JAFSHJ010000128.1 GCA_017440425.1 Oscillospiraceae bacterium
GTCTTCACCAATGACGGCAAAAAATATAAGGTGCTGCCCTTTAAGATCAACTTTCTCAAGGCGACCGGCGGCGGAGATGCCTATTCCAGCGCATTTCTCTCTGCCATGCTCAAAGGACTTTCCGTTCCCGAATGTGCTGAGCGCGGCACAGCCAGCGCATCCCTTGCTGTTGCGGCAACCAACTGCTCCGAGGCTCTGCCCACAGAGGAACAGCTTGTGGCCTTCATTCAAAAGAGCCGCGCCGAAGGTCAGCAGGTTATTCACGAGATCAAATAAAGCTGCCGTTTAAACGAGGTGATCTGCAATGTTACTCACATTAAAAGACATATTAAAGCTTGAAAAAACCGTTGCCGCCTTCAATGTCTACGGCTATGAGGATGCCGCCGCCGTTATCCGTGCGGCAGAGGCACTTGGCAAGCCCGTCATCCTCATGACAAACAAGGATGCTGTCAACTTCATTCCCATCGAGGTCATCGGTGCTATGCTTGTGGTTATGGCAAAAGCTGCAGCCGTCCCCGTCTGCGTTCATCTTGACCACAGCAGAGACGAGGATGACATCCGCAGAGCCATCGCCTCCGGCTACACATCCGTTATGTTTGACGGCTCGCAGCTGGATATTGAAGAAAACCTCCGCATTACCAAGCGTGTGGTGGAAACTGCCCACGCAAGCGGCGTTTCCGTTGAGGCAGAGATAGGCTCTGTCGGCTATTCCGATCCCTCAATTCAAGCCAAGGCGGAATACACACAGCCGGATCAGGCGGTGTTTTTTGCCGAACAAACCGGTGTGGATGCCCTTGCCGTTGCCATCGGCACGGTGCACAGAATGAAGATCCAGGCGGCACAGCTGGATTTTGATCTGCTTGGAACCATTCGCGCTACGGTCTCTGTCCCGCTGGTCATCCACGGCTCTTCCGGCGTTAAGGATGAGGATCTTGCAAAAATGTCTGAGATGGGTGTGAACAAGATAAATCTCGGCACCTCTCTGCGCATGACTTTTGGAAACACTCTGCGGAAAACCATAAACGAAAATCCCGATGAATTTGACCGTCTGAAGTTTTTCCCTGCATCCATGCTGGCTGTGGAGGAAAAGGCAAAAGAGAAGATCACTCTTCTCTCCCGCTGATCTGCCGAAGGAGGAAATAATATGGACAGATTATCTTATAACACCCTTGAAAAGCAGAATTATCAGGGATTTCTTTTAAAGGATGCGCCGGTAAAGGTCCTTCAGTTTGGTGAAGGCAACTTTCTGCGTGCTTTTGTGGACTATTTCTTTGATCTTGCCAATGAAAAAGGCGGTTACAACGGAAAGGTCGCCATTGTTCAGCCTATTCCCGTGGGCCGCAAAAAAGAGATAAACGATCAGGACGGACTTTACACCGTATACCTCCGCGGATTGCAGGACGGCGAAAAGGTTGTTGAGAAGAGGATCGTCAGCAGCATCGCCACCGTTATCGACCCCTATGAGCAGTACGGCGAGTTTATGAACTATGCCGTTGACCCGCAGATCCGCTTTGTGGTGAGCAACACCACCGAGGCAGGCATTGCCTTTGACGGCGGCTGCGCTTTTGAGGACAAACCTGCCGCCAGCTTTCCCGGAAAGGTGACCCAGCTGCTCTACGAGCGCTATCAGAAGCTGGGTGAAGCATCTGCTCCCGGTTTTGTTTTCCTCTCCTGCGAGCTTATCGACCACAACGGTGACGAGCTCAAGCGCTGTGTAAACTGCTATATCGATCTTTGGAAGCTGCCCGATGGTTTTAAAGCCTGGGTGAACGACAAAAACGTCTTCTGCTCCACAATGGTGGACCGTATCGTCACCGGTTATCCCCGTGCAGAAGCTGATGCCCTCAATGCCGAAAACGGCTATCTGGACGAGAACCTTGACACCGGTGAGATCTTTGCGGTATGGTATATTGAAGGTCCGCAGTATCTGGAAGACGAACTCCCCTTTAAAAAGGTGGGGCTTCCCATCGTCGTCACTCCCGACTGCCGCCCCTTTAAACAGGAAAAGGTCCGCATACTCAACGGTGTGCAGACCACCATCACCCTCGCCGCATATCTTGCCGGCAACGACATTATGCGTTTTGCTCTTAAAGATCCGGCTGTCACCGATTTTGCACGCTCCGTTGTGTTTAACGAGATAATCCCCACCCTTCCCTATTCCGAGGAATTCCCCTTCACCAACGAGGATCTCTGCAAATATGCAGAAGTCATCTTCGAGCGCCTCAACAACCCATTTATAGACCATCAGCTCATGGCTATCTCCCTCAACACCACCGCAAAATGGAAGGCTCGCGTTCTGCCTTCTCTGCTTGGATATCAGGAGAAATACGGCAATGTACCCGCAGGTCTCATCCTCGGCTTCTGCGCCTACCTCTGCTTCTACCACGGCTATGATCTGCGTGAAAACGGACTTATCAACAACAGAGACGGCAAAGAATATCTCATTCAGGATGACCGCGCCGTTTTGGAATTCTATTTTGCTCACAAGGACGATTCTCTTGAAGAATTGGCAGAGGCTGTCTGTGCCAGATCCGATTGGTGGGGGCTCGATCTCAGAGAAGTACCCACGTTTATGGATGAGTGCAGGCGCCAACTCAGGCTCATTGAGGAACAGGGCATGCAAGCTGCAATTAAAGCCGCTGCCGTGGCTCTTTGATCTTATCCCGAAAAGTTTATCTGACCGCCGCATATGCGCCCTCTCCGTCACAGCTGTGCTGTGACTACGCTTCCGCAGGGAGCGCCCCCGTTACACGGGGGTGGAGAGGGCGCCTGTGCGGCGGTTTTGCATCTGTCATATTCCGTGGGATATTTTCATATATTTCAGGGAAAGGAATGTGATGAAAATGGACATTGGAAACTACGAGCATATAGACAGAGAACCCCGCCGCAGAAGCTTTCCCGAAGAACTTCGAGAATATTCCGAAGAGGATGAAACAAGAAAAGCAGACAGCGACAAAATTGCTCTGCTGTTCATTTTGCAAACGTTTTTTGCGCTTGTTCTGACATCCGCTCTCGTACTTGCCTCCAACGGCTATCTTGGCGACGTGCAGGGAGTGCTGCCCAACGAGCAGACCGACGATATTGCATCGCAGACACTTTCGGATATTTACGGCAAATATTTTCCGGATGCGGATTCGGTGGAGGATGCACTCTCCTCCATCCTGCCGAAATTTTCCGATAATGGTGAGGATGATGAAGAGAGCTCACAGCCGCAGACTTCCGATGAAGAGGAAGCTCATTTGGAAGAAGACACCGAAACCGCCCTGCTGTCTGCAAAAGAACAGAACAAACCGCTGCCGCTCCTCCCCACAAGCTCCTCCATTGAACTTTCGGGGGAGCTTGTTCTGCCTGCAAGTGTAACCCTTGCACCGGTGGTCACCACGGCCAAAGCGGTGCCGCCTCTTGCAAACTGGGATATATCTGCCGTTTCCAGCGCTTTTGGCTACCGCAAACATCCCATCAGCGGCAAAATCGATTTTCACAGCGGCATCGATATTCCTGCGGCGTCAGGCACGGCCATCTGCGCGGTCTATCCCGGCACCGTTGCAGAGGTGGGTTATTCCGACATTTTTGGCAACTACATCGTTCTGGAGCACACCACCGGCACCAGGACCCGCTACTGTCATTGCCTGAGCATTGCAGCCGCAGAGGGCTCACGCATCCGTGCAGGCGAGACCATTGCCTTCGTCGGTTCCACCGGAGTTTCCACCGGCAGCCATCTTCATCTCGATTTGATCGTGAACGGACTTTATGCCGACCCATTGTGGCTGTTTTGCTCCCCCAATGCCTGAACCGATGCAGAGGAGATCTATATGGATATTACCGTAAGAGGTATCCGCATACACGTTTCGTTTTTGTTCGTCTGCCTTGTGGCGCTCTATACCCTCTTTACACCGACACCGGATTCGGTGTTTTTTTTGCTTGCCGTTATTTTGCACGAGGTGGGACATCTGCTTGCAATGCTGCTAAGCGGCGAACTGCCCGCTGCAGTTGAGCTGCGCTCCTTCGGCATAAAAATCTGCAGAAGACAGACGTTTCTTCCGCCGCTGCGTGAGCTCTTGATCCTTTCGGCAGGTCCTTTTGTCAATCTGCTGCTTTCCGCAGTTTTTTTCGCAATGGGCAAAGGGTTTCACAATGCCGCCATGATGAACCTTATACTTGCGCTGTTCAATCTTTTCCCCGTCGGCTGTCTGGATGGTGGGAACATTCTGCGCTGTCTGCTTGAGCTGCGTCTACCGCCATATCTTTCTCAAATCATCTCTGTGTGTGTGGCAGCGGTGTTTTTGCTGCTGTTTTTTGCTGCCGGAGCTTTAATATTTTTCGGCGGCAGCCACTCTCCCTCACTGCTGATAACTGCCGTCTATCTCACGGTGACACTGATAAAAGATATCTCGGGATAAATTTTTCTCTTCAACAACTGCATTGCTGTTGAAAAAAACAGAAAAATGATGTATTATTGTATATGTATAACTCTGTCAGGAAGGAAGTATCAGACATTGGACAGACAAAAGCTTGATCATCTGCTTTCCCGGGTCCAAAAGCCCGCAAGATATTCCGGAGGCGAATCCGGATGTGTTATGAAGGACAAAAATGCCGTTGACGTGCGTTTTGCATTTTGTTTTCCCGATAAATACGAAGTGGGTATGTCCCACCTCGGCATAAAAATACTCTACGGTGTGCTCAACAACCTCGACTATGTCTGGTGCGAGCGTGTTTTCGCCCCCGATACCGATATGGAAGAGCTGATGCGTGCCGAGAAATTCCCTCTCTATGCTCTTGAGAGCAAGGATGAACTGGCTCAGTTCGATTTCATCGGCTTCACCCTGCAGTATGAGCTCTGCTACACCAATATGCTGAATATGCTGGACCTTGCAGGACTTCCCATCCGCTCCGCAGACCGCGGCGACGAGCTGAAAAACATTGTTATCGCCGGCGGACCCTGCACCTGCAACCCCGA
>JAFSHJ010000129.1 GCA_017440425.1 Oscillospiraceae bacterium
GCTCGGAAGGCCCTGCCTTTGCGACATTCGCGGTTGGGGTGGAGTGCTTGGGAGATTTAAAGAGCAAAAAAGAACCGACAGTAAAAACTGTCGGTAAAAGTGTGTGATAAAGTTATCGTGAGGAGAGTACGGTGTCGATGAGCCGATCGAGGTCATCCATGCAGGAAAGAGTACCGGCAAGACCGCGCAGCTTAGCCGCACCGGGCATACCCTTGAGATACCAGGCAACGTGCTTGCGAGCCTCAAGCATACCGATGTGATCGCCCTTGTATTGGCAAAGCAGTACTATGTGGCGGTGCATAATGGCCATACGCTTATCGAGAGGAGGGTCAGCAGGAACAGGGAGGGAGTCGATGGCGGCATTTATCTGAGAGAAAAGCCAGGGACGACCGAGTGCACCGCGGCCAACCATGATCAGGTCACATCCGGTATCGGAAAACATGGAAAGAGCAGTCTCGGGAGAGATGATATCACCGTTTGCAATAACGGGAACGCTGACAGCACGCTTAACATCGGCAATGATGCTGCGGTCAACGGGGGGAGAATACATCTGAGCACGGGTGTGTCCGTGAACGGTGATGGCGGCAGCGCCGTTTTGTTCGCAAATTTTAGCCAGCTCCACCGCATTGATGTGTTCGTCGTCCCACCCCTTGCGCATTTTCACAGTTACGGGAATATCCACAACAGCACAAACAGCCTTGACTATCGCACCTGCAAGCTCAGGCGAGAGCATCAGGGAGCTTCCGCCGCCGTTGCCCGCAACCTTCGGTGCAGGACATCCCATGTTTATGTCGAGAATGTCGGGTTTGTATTCGAGTGAGGAATAGGCGGCCTTTGCCATAGTCTCGGGATCGGAACCGAAGAGCTGTATAGCCATGGGACGCTCACCGTCGGTGACGGAGAGGAGCTCGCCGGTTTTTTTGCTGCCCATAGTCAAACCCTTGGAGCTTGCCATTTCACCGATGAGGTAGGCAGCGCCGAATTCCTTGCAAATTTCACGAAAGGCCCTGTCGGCCACCCCTGCCATAGGGGCGAGCGCAGCAGCGGCCTTTATTTCAACATTGCCAATAAAAACAGATCTCATAAAAATATCAACAGTCCTTGTTGTCGTTTGGTTACATAAAAGACATAGTGGTGGAGAGGAAGAGCACGCTGAGCATATAAAGAGCGGCAACCGTTATTACGATTATAAGGATAAGCTTGCGGTTGGTGCGTCCTTTTTTAGCAAGAGCAAAAGCGTAATCTGTGGGATCTTTTTCAGCAAATTTTTCTTTAAGCGCAATTATTTTGTTGCGTGCGTGAGCGTAGTATAGTTTGTTTGTGAAAATACTCAGCGCAACACGCATAATAAACACCAAAAAGTTGAACACAGATGCCAGCAGGTAGAGCTGATCGGATACAGGGAAGAAAATCATTGCCTCTTCAATCATCCCCAGTTCGACCATGGTCTCCTGCATCACGGCATAGTTGATCATTAGGGATGGCAGCGAGAGTACCATGGTAGCTGCCAGAATGAGGAAGCCGAGACCGTACATTTTGCGGTAGAAATAGTACATATAGGTGAAGAAAAATGCCGCAAAGTTCGGGAAGAAGGAGCGGACCTTCTGTGCAAAAGCCTTGAATTTGGGGAGAAAATAGAACGCATTGGATCCGATAAAGATGGACATATCCTTTGCAGAGATGTCATCAAGCATGGTATTGGGATCAACACCACCGTAGGGAATGTTGAAGGGGTTGGGAGAAATGGGTGGAATATTTCCGGAGTAGTAGTGATATTCTCCGTGATGTTCATGTGTATGCTCGGAGTGGGTGTCTCTGTCGGAGTCAAAGTTGTTGGCGTTTTCGGTTTTGTCAAGAAGTGCGCCGCAGACAGGGCAGTGCTTGACTTCGCGCGGACTTTTTGTGCCGCAGTTGGGGCAGGCAACGTCGGTTGCGGTGTTGGTGCGTTCAGTCTGGGGAGGCTGCCAAAATTCGCCGGTGCCGTGCTTGTCGGCAGCAGCGCAGTGACCCAAAGAGCGGTAGCACTCTCTGTGGTGAGGAGTACCGCAATCGGGACAAACAACAATATCGTCTTTTTCGTTGAACGGTTTGCTGCAAACGGGACAGGAAGAGCCGCCGTATTTAAACATTATAAAATCACTCTTTCGTTTGTTTGTAAATGGTGTGAGGGTTATCTGCCGGTGAGGGAAGAAGCTTCTGCTTTAATTTTTTCGAGTGCCTCTTTGCCTTCAATAATTTCAATGGCAAACTTCATAACCTTTTTCTCGCCGGGAGCAATATACTGTGCAGAGCCGTCTTCAATGGCGGCAGCACGTCCGTCGGGATATGCCACACCGGGCTCAAGACCCACAACATATTCCTGCTCGCCAACCTGCTTCCAAAGTGTGAAGTGGTCGAGGATATCCGCATCAAAGCGAAGCACAACGCCAATATCCAGCTTGTTGTTGTAGATGCAGGCAAAGGAGCGTCCGTTTTCGTCTTTTGCAAGCTCCATCAGGAAGCACATCTCAACAAAACCGTTGATGGGAGCGTCCACCACATCCCAGCTGTCCATAGCTTCGGCAGCGTGCTCATCACGGGGCTTGCAGCTAAGGTAGGGAATAACGTAGCAGGCATCCTCGGAGAGAAGGGGATAACCCATGTTGAAATGATAAAGCATAAGGAAGGTGGATTCGCGTATGCCGAGGTTTTCCACAGTATCGGTGAAGTTTATCACGTTTTTGCCGTAGGTACAGGTGGTCTCTCTGGTGAGCCGGAGATTCTGCGCAAACAGCCTTGCCTCACGCATTGAACCCTTGAGAGTAACGGTAGGTTCGCCGCTTTCGTCAACGTCAACGGAGACGTTTTCTGCAGGAGTGTTTCCGATGCGTCCGTGGAGAGGATAATCTTCGGAGGGAGAACCGGAGCTTTCGATGCCGCAGGTGGTGAGGAAGCCGGCGGTGAAAGAGCGGAGAAAATCTATTCCTTTGTCGCTGTAATATTCGGGGGAAACCACTCCAACGGGGGAGATGAAAGAGAGGTTAGTGCCTTTGTAGCTCAGTTTGGTGAAATCCATACAGCGGTCGATGCCGACAGTAAAATTAAGTCCGGACCCGTTATCTAC
>JAFSHJ010000130.1 GCA_017440425.1 Oscillospiraceae bacterium
GCTCGGAAGGCCCTGCCTTTGCGACATTCGCGGTTGGGGCGGAGTGCTTGGAATGCACCTTTCCGCAACAAAAAGACGGCACCTTCGCAATGAAAGCACCGTCGGGTATTGTTATTCTGTAATATTCTTGCGTGTTTTACGGAAGCTGAGTGCCGCCTGCTCGGTTTTGTTGTCGCCAAAGTTGTAGTAGACTCTATCCTTTATAGCGTCGGGAAGATACTGCTGCTCCACATAGTTACCTGGATAGCTATGGGGATATTTGTACTCTATTCCGCGTCCCAGCTTTTCGGCACCACCGTAATGCGCATCTTTAAGGTGCTGCGGAACATCGGAATAGTTTCCGTTTTCCACATCCTGCATTGCAGCATCTATTGCGCAAATGCCCGAATTGGATTTCGGTGACGTGCACAGCAGGATCACAGCTTCTGCAAGAGGTATCCTTGCTTCGGGAAGTCCCAGCTGCATTGCGGAATCCACGCAGCTTTTGACAATGGCAATTGCATTGGGATATGCAAGGCCGATATCCTCCGCAGAAATGACAAGCAATCTGCGGCAAGGTGAGATCAAATCTCCCGCAGAGAGCAGTCGAGCCAAATAATGAAGTGCTGCATTCTCATCCGAACCTCTGATGGATTTTTGAAAAGCCGAAAGCAGGTCGTAATGGGCATCGCCGTCGCGGTCATATCTTGCGCTGTTGCGCTGCGAGACCGTTCTTGCATCCTCCAACGATATCTTCCGCACACCGTTTTCTTCCGATGCCGTGAGATAACAAAGTTCCAGCGCACCGAGAGCCTTGCGCACATCTCCTCCGCTGCCCTGCGCTATGTAACCCAACACGCCCTCTTCATCCACAAGAGCTGCACCATATTCCTCTTCCAGCAGGTTTGCCGCTTTTTCCAGCGCTTTTTTGGTCTCTGCAGGCTCCACCTGCTTGAACTCGAACACCGTGGAACGGCTGAGAATTGCTGAATAGACATAGAAATACGGGTTCTCTGTTGTTGAAGCTATCAGCGTTATTCTGCCGTCTTCAATGAACTCCAGCAGGGTTTGCTGCTGCTTTTTGTTGAGATACTGTATCTCATCCAGATATAGCACGACCCCATTCATTGCCTCAAAGGAATCAAGACGCTCTATAATGTCTTTTATGTCTGCGGTGGATGCGGTCGTTCCGTTCAGTTTATAGAGTTTTTTTCCTGCATTTTGTGCAAGTATTCTGGCCACCGTGGTTTTTCCCACTCCCGGCGGACCGTAAAATATCATATTGGGCAGCTTTTCGGTGTTTGCAACTCTCCTGAGCAATCCGCCTTCACCGAGTATATGCTGTTGACCCACAACATCATCCAATGTTTCGGGACGCGCTCTGTCTGCCAGCGGCGCACTCATAGTTTCTCCCCCGTTTCCCTGCGATCAGTTCTTTTTTTTCACAAAAAATCTGTCGATCATATTTTTCACGGATCTGTCCCAAAATCCCCACTCGTGAGTGCCGTCCCACGCTTCAAATGTGTGGTCTATTCCCAGCGCATTGAGGTGGTCGTTGAATTTCAGGTTCTGTTTATAGAGGAAATCCTGCCTTCCGCAGGTTATGTATATTTCCGGCAGTTTGTTGCCCTCACGGACATTTTTTTCTGCCAGTTTGAAAAGGCTTGCATCTTCGGGGATCTCTCCTGTTTTTCCGAAGAGTGTCTGTGCTATTCTTGATGTAAAGGGGTCGTGAGCTGTCTCGGAGGCGTAAGCTTCCATATCCACCATGGCTGAAAATGCGCCGCAGCCGTTATATCCCTGCGGATTCATCAGCATGCAGCGGAGCGCACCGTAACCGCCCATGGAGAGACCTGCAATATAGGTATCCTCCGGCTTGCTGCTGACAGCAAACATATCCGCAACAAGTGACGGCAACTCTTTGGTGATATATGTATAAAACTTGACACCCAGCTTTTCATCCAGATAAAAGCTGTGGTGACCTTCCGGCATTATCACAGCAACATTGTGCTCCCTAATGTATCTGTCGATGGAGGTGTATCTGGACCATGCAGCATTGTTATCTGTCAGTCCGTGCAAAAGATAAAGCACCTTGCTTGGCTTGTGAGCTGTTCCGAAAAGTCTGTCTCCCGGCAGAATGACCGTGAGCCCCGTCTCCATTGGCAGAACCTTTGAAAAAACACTTCCGTTAAATAGAGCCATTTGCGTTTCCCCCTTTGGTTATCTCTTTTATTATACTACATTTTCACATGATAGACAACAACAAATGTTCTTTTTCTTTCAAAACCTGCTCCTTTGCCTTTTCAAAACACTGTTCTGTATTTCCGTTAAGATCCAGTATTATCTCTCCCCAATGCCGCTCTGCGGAGTGTTCTGCCGCACCTTTCAGGCTCTCTGCAAGCAGTTGTGCCGTGCGTGACTGCTGTCCCTGGGCGGCAAGCTCGATACTGCTCTTTTTTTGCGGTGCAAACACAAACTTCACTGTTTTTCCTCTCTCTCCGCCAAACATATATCTCACCCCTGCCTCTGACGGTATCCCGCAGAGCAATCCGTATTTACCCTTTGCCGGAAATGCCTTTATCCACGGCGATAGCGATGCCTCTGCCACCTCACTCAACCGTGCATCCTGCACGAATGTCAGCTTTTCGGTGTCTGCCACCCGCTTTTCACCGAATATAACCGTTTTGCCGCTTTCCAGATCCACCGTCACACCGTAGAAAGGCACCTCAAGCTGCGACAGCAGGCAATCTCCCTTCGGTGAGTTTGCCAAGCTTTCTTTTATCAGTTTTTCGGCGCCGTATGGGCAGATGCAGACCGTCTGCAGCATATATACCACCGTTTTCACATCTGCTCCTGCAAGAAATGCCAACCCACCCACGGTGGACATTCCCACGGAAACGATCTGCGAAAACTCAAATTTAGCCTCTCTCATGGCGGACAACACCGCAAATGCGGCCGCCGACTCCGTTCCTCCGCCGTAAAACACTATCTTCGGTTTGACGGTTCTCGTCTTCTCCACAGCCTCCCCCTCTTTCGCCGCCTCAGCTTTTTCTGCGGCTCTATCATTATACGCATGGGTTGTTTTGGCGGTGTATCACACCTTAATTCTGCTCAATATTGCTGACAAATCCGCTTTAAACAGGGTTTTGAGGCAAAAATAAAAAACAATGGCGGGCTCCGTGTGTGGACCCGCCATTATAGCTGAATGTATATCAAAGCTCAAATTCTATCAATCCGCAATTATCAAGCAGAAAGTTGAAGTATTCGTCGTTGGTCATATCCTTAAAATATGTATTTACAGCACGGAGCACACCGCCGTGACAGACGAGCAACACGTTTTTGTCGCTGTATTTCACCGTTACCTCGTCGAGCAGCCCATATATTCTGTGGGCAAGCTGCATCATCGATTCTCCACCGGGATATTTATAGGCAAACCAGCGTTTGTTCTGCAAAAAGGCTTCGTTAAATCTGTCTATCCCCTCATAAATGCCGTAGTTTTGCTCTATCAGCCGCTCTTCGGTTATAATGGGTATGCCGCCGCAATGCTCGGATACTATCTTTGCCGTATCCTGCGCCCGTTTAAGCGGTGAGACCAGCATCAGGTCTATCTTCACACCCTCCAGCTTTACCGCCAGCGCCTTTGCCTGGGCTATTCCCTTTTCCGTGAGCTCAACATCTGTGAGACCGCTCACTCTGTCCTGTGCATTCCACACGGTTTCTCCGTGCCTTGCCGCATATAATTTCATATTTAATATCGTCCTTACCGTTATGCCTCGTAATTTTCTATTATAGCCTTTGCCACACGCAGACCGTCCGCAGCGGCGCTCATAATTCCGCCTGCATAGCCTGCGCCCTCTCCGCAGGGATAAATTCCCTTCAGCGAAACAGACTGCATATCCTCGCCGCGAGGGATGCGTATGGGCGATGATGTGCGTGTCTCCACGCCCGTGAGCAGAGAATCTGCTGTGGAAAAGCCCTGCTGCCTGCGTTCAAAGGCATTGATGCCTGCGCCAAGCATTGAGCTTATCTCTGCAGGGAAAAAGCGGTTGAAATCCGCATCCACCACACCGATGGGATAGGTAGGCTCAACTCTTCCGAATTTTGCGCTGCCCCTGCCCGTAAATGCTCCCACCGTCTGGATGGGTGCCTTATAGCTTCCCGACAAAGCAAAAGCTTTTTGCTCCAACCTGCGCTGAAACTCCATTCCCGCAAGAGGTGAATCGCCAAAATCTCTTGCATCCACCGAAACTACCAACGCAGAGTTGGCATTTTTGCCGCCGCGCTGATGATAACTCATTCCGTTGGTGACCACACCACCCTCTTCCGATGCGGCAGGCACAACATAGCCGCCCGGACACATACAGAAGGTATAGACGGCACGTCCCGTTTTTTCGTCACGCAGGGAGTGCTGATATTCCGCCTTGCCAAGGGCAGGATGTCCCGCATATTCGCCGTAAAGTGCGCTGTTCACATCCTTTTGGAGATGCTCGATGCGCACACCCACGGAAAATGGTTTGGATATGGCATCCACACCGTTTTGCAGCAGCATTTTGAAGGTATCCCTGGCGCTGTGACCGATGGCAAGAA
>JAFSHJ010000131.1 GCA_017440425.1 Oscillospiraceae bacterium
CCACCCACGCTACATATTCTTTTCTGTTGGCAGTACCGCTGTCTTTGTCCAATGTGAACTCGGATTCAAAGCGGTAGCGTCCCGGTTTGGATAGATCAATGTCAAAAAGTCCGTATTCGCGGGTGTTGAATGTGTGTGCCCTTAAAAGATATCCGACAAGATGCCAGATAGGTTCGGTGTCGCGGCAATCCACCAGCTCGTCGCCCTCATAGCGGTAGAGTGTGTAGGCAGCGCCAAAGGTAATGTCCTCGTCGCTTTGGTTGTTCCAGCGAATCTCCAGCACGGGGCTGGGGGCATCGGGGTCATTTGTAAAGGAGATAAACTCAAGAGAGAGTCCATCAAGGTCGGAGCCGCCGTTTGCGTTGTGCTCCGCTTGCTCCCGGGGATTGGTGAGGAAGAACACGCCGGCAGCGGTGCAAAGCACCAGCGCCGCAATAATTATCCAAAGAGCAGGTTTTTTGTAGTTCAGCACCGATTTAATGCGTCCCTTAATGCTGCTTTCGCCAAAAGCCAGCGGGCAGGCAGATATCATTTTGCGGGGTACGCTGCAGTTTATCAAAGCCTCGGAATAGGGCTTTTTAATTTTTGTGCCAAGCTTTGCCACAACCTTTTCATCGCAGGCAAGCTCAATGTCACGGCAAAACAGAATATAGGCAACCCAAATGACGGGGTTGAACCAGTAAACCGAGAGGATCAAAAAGCCGAGAGGCTTCCAAAGATAGTCAAGACGGCGGAGATGTGCCCTTTCGTGGGCAAGCACATAGGGAATATCCGAGTCTGCCATTGTGGAGGGCAGATATATCCTTGGACGGATGATCCCAATGATAAAGGGCGTTCCGATCCTGTCGCAAAGGAAAATACCGTCATCAAGGTCGAGGGATTCGGATACCCTCATGCGGATGCGCAGGTAGCTGACCAGAGTATAAACCAGCATCAGTCCAATGCCAACCAGCCACACCACCGAGAAGATCTGCGTAAGCGTGAGCACGGGGTTTTCCGTCTCTGCAATCTGCGGCGGCATCGTCTCAATAAGCACGGAGTTGACCGTCTCGTTGAGAGAGGGGGCAGGTCGGGTGGGGTTTGTCTCAATGTCGCTATCGTCTGGCAACACAGGAAGCTCGGGCAAGGTGTCGGCATTCACCGAGCTATCGGAGACGGGGGAAAGTATTTCCGGGGGAATTGGCTCTGCACTTGGCAGCAGGCTCAGCGCACTTTCAAGAGAAAATGGCAGCAGCAGACGGAGCGCAACCATCGCCCACAAAATGCCTCTTATCCACTTGGGTGCACGCACCAGCAGCAGGCGAAGCAGAAGGACAACTGCAACCAGCAGGCTTGCGGTAAGGCTCATATTGAGCAGCTTAAGAAATACAGCTTCCATCCTTATTCCTCCTCGTGTTCTGCAACAATGCGTTTAAGGTGTGCGATCTCCTCTTCCGTCAGCGATTTCCGTGCAGTAAACGCCGTGAGAAAAGCGGGGAGAGAACCGTTAAAGGTCTCATCAATAAACTTCTCACTCTGCATGGAATAAAAATCATTGCGGGAGACGATGGATGTTACCACACCGCCGTTGTTTTGAAACATCCCTCTTTCGCTGAGACGCTTCAAAACGGTATAGGTGGTGGTGCGTTTCCATTTGAGCTTTTCCTCACAAAGCTCAACCAGCTTATGGGTGGAGAGCGGCTCGTTCTGCCAAATTATATCCGCAAAACGAGACTCAACCATACCCAGCTTCATTTCACTCATGTATAAAACCTCCTTGTCTACCTGTAGTAGACAACTATAGTCTACCATAAGTAGACACTATTGTCAATATGTTGTCGCAAAAAATTTTGAGATGAAAAAGAATTTGACTGTCAAGTAATTTTGCTTTACAAATGGTTTATCAGCCTGTCAAGCGGTTTTTCAGCGATTGGGAAGAGAAAGATAAAAAAGAGACGATATCAAAAATATCGTCTCTTTTTTATGCTTAATTAAAATTATAAGTCAGGCGGATCAATCGTCAAAGGGGTCGTCATCCGGCTTGCTCTCATCGCCGCCGATAACGATAACCTGCTGATCGCCGTATTCGCCTCTTTCGGCAGATTCAAGGCATTCCACGCAGTAGCCGGGGACATTGCTCTTTTTATACCAGCCGGTGGCAGTCTCTTCGCAGGTCTCGGTAGCGAGGTCGCCGGAGAGCTTGCAGTAGGTATGTTCTTCAACATTGCCCCAAACGTCAAACTCTGCATATTCCAAGCCTTCGTGAACACGCTGCATAACCATCTTCCAGGTGAGTGTGGAGGAATACTGAACATATTCAATGCGCTCGGGTTCATCGTAGCCAAGGTAGACAGCGCCAACGTAATAGGGGGTGAGTCCAACAAAGAGCAGGTCGACGTTGTTGGAGGTGGTACCGGTTTTGCCTGCTATCTGCATAGTCTCAAAGTTTGCGGCACGGCCGGAACCCTCGGGAGCGCTGACAACGCCCTGCATAAGCTTGTTGATTATGGTTGCTGTTTCGGGAGAAACGGCACGTTCGGGAATAATATCGTTTTCGAGTATGACGTTTCCGTCGCTGTCCTTGACAACGGTGTAGGCGTGGGGCTCGTAATAGAGACCGCCGTTGCCGTAGATCTGATATGCGCCGGCCAGCTCAAGCATGGTCATACCGTCTGTGAGAGCGCCGAGAGCCATAGGTCCAAGGTCAACGTCGTTGAATTCGCCCTGACCGTGGAGTGTGGTGATGTGTAGCTTGTTGGTGAGGAAGTTGAAGCAGCGCTGCGGACTGATGACGTTTGCAAGATAGACGGCAATGGTGTTTTTGGAGCGGTGGAGTGCCTCCGCAACGGTGATATCGCCGATGTATTTTTCATCGAAGTTGCTGGGGTAGTCATTCTCCCAGCCGTCCTCTTCGGCGGTGAAAACAGGCTCGTCACTCATAATGGTGGAATAGGTGATGAGGTCGCTTTCAAATGCCATTGCATAGGGGGAGATAGGTTTGATGGTGGATCCGACCTGACGCTTTGCCATGGTTGCACGGTTGAAAAGTCGGTTGCCTTCCTTTTCACCGATTCCGCCCACAACACCCTGGATGGAGCCGGTGTAATCCATAATTATCATACCGGATTGCGGACGTACGTCATATTTAACATCGGGGAAGTTATCGGGATTTGCATAGATCTCTTCAAGAATATTCTGAATATCGGTGTCAACGGTGGTGTAGATGCGCAGACCGCCGTTGTTGAGCAGGTTCATTGCTTCTGCACCGGTATATCCGTATTCCTCCATCAGGTCAGCCTTGACCTCTTCAATGGCATGGTCAACAAACCAGCTGTTGTAAACGGAGCCGCCTGCATTTGTGGAGGTGGTGGTCACAGCTTCAACCTTTGTGATGAGAGCGGAGCGGTATTCCTCGTAGTCTATCATCTCAAGCTCAAGCATCTCGTTGAGGATGTATTTTCTTCTGTCAAAGTTTTCGTGTGCGCCCTTGGAGGTCTTGAGGTTATATTTGCTGGGGCTGTTGGTCATTGCAAGCAGGGAGCAGCACTCCGCCAAATTGAGCTCGCTGACATCCTTGTCAAAGTAGAAATCCGCAGCTGCCTGCACGCCGTTGGTGTTGTTGCCGAAGGGGATAACGTTGAGGTAAGCCTCCATTATCTCATCCTTGGAGTAGTTTTTCTCAAGGCTCAGCGCACGGAAGATCTCACGGACCTTTCGGTCAAGACGCACGGCTCTGTCATCGGTAATGTTTTTTATAAGCTGCTGGGTAATTGTGGAGCCGCCCTGCTGCTTTTCACTGAGACCGAGGAAATAGTTGAGGAAGGAGTAGACGGTACGCTGCCAGTCAACACCCTGGTGTGTCTCAAAGCGCTTGTCTTCGGCGGCGATGGTTGCGTTTATCATTATCTCGGGGATATCGTCAAGGTCCACCCATTCGCGGTTTTCGTTTGCCTGCATGCGGTGTATCTCTACATATTCATCGGTTTCCTTGTCCTCGGCATACATTATCGTGGTGTAGCTCAGGTCTATGTTTCGCAGGTCGATTTCCGTTGTGTCATCCACCATGTTGAGGATGTATACCGAAAGCACCGATGCAACGATGCAGCAGGTTATGACAATCACCATCAGGGTAGACAAAACAACGGTGAGTGCTGTATATAACAGCCAGCCGACGGATTTGAATGTAAAAAGTATTCCGGACCAAAAGGTCTTTTTAGCGGCGGGCGTGTTTGTGTTCTTTGAGGGTCGATTCATTGAACTGCCTCCAATAATAAAGAATGCATACATCTTATTATACCACAAAATGATGATAAGTTGTTAATTTTGTTTGAAAAGATTTTAAGTTAATGGAATATTATGCTTTTCCGGCGACAATAATAGGCTCAAAGAGGTGTTGAAGAGATGAAAAAGAGCTTTTTGGCGGCATTCGGAGCAATAATTTTTTCGGTTTTGGTTGCCGTGGGCGCAGCAGAACTGTTTTTTAAACCCAACGAAGCGGATGTTGAACAGACAAAAATGCCTTATCAGGCGGTGAATACAGAAGAGTCATCCGTTCCGCAGGAGATATCGCAGACGGAACGCCCCATGGAAGAGGGGTTTTATATAACAAGCTACGAGGGAGAGATAGCCGTCTTCCGGGAAAACGACGACAGCAGCCCCATAATGGTGTTTGAAGGTGTTTATCTGCACCAACTGCCTGAATATGACAGACAGCAGATCGAGAAAAAGATATATGCCAAAGATTATGCCGAGCTCACATCCATGCTGGAAGACTATATAAGCTGAAGGATTTTTACGGATTGTGAGAGCGTATCCGCATTTCAGACGCCGCCGCCCCACCTGAAACGCAGCGGGTGCAAACTGAATGCATAAGGAAAACGAAACCGTCCGGATAAGAAGTTCTTGTCCGGACGGAAGTTTTTGATGGAAGACAGAAAAGCGTTATTTTGATTTGAACTTTGCAAATGCTGCACGAAGCTCTTCGGAGGTGGCTTCGGGGCAGGTGGGGTTGCAGTGGGCCCACACACCGGTCTCGCTGGATGCGTTGAATTTCTGCTTGTCCGCAGAACGCATGGGCGGGAAAAACTCAATATGGAAGTGATAGTTTTCGTCAAAGTTTCCGCTGTTGACAGGTGCGTTGTGCATGCACATCATATAGGGGAAGGAGTAATCGAAGAGGCTGTCCAGCATTCCCACAACATCCTTGACAGTCACGGCAAATGCAGCACGCTCGTCATCGTTGAGAGCGGCAATGGTGGGAACATGGCGGCGGGGCATAATGTAGACGCCGTAGGGATATTCGGTGAAGAATGGCAGGAAAACGGTGAAATGCTCGTTTTCGAAAATTATGCGTTTGCCGAATTCACGCTCGTTGTCCAGCATATCGCAGAAAAGGCATCTGCCGTTTTCATCGTAATATTCAGCGGCAGAATCTATCTCAAGAGCTATCTTTTTGGGGATAAAGCTGTAGCCGTAGATCTGTCCGTGGGGATGGGGCATTGTTACACCAACCACCTCGCCGCGGTTTTCAAAGATGAATACGTATTTGATGTTTTCATCGGCAGAGAGTGCGTTGAATCGCTCGGTCCAAAGCTCGGCAAGCTTTTTGAGGTGCTCGCCGGAGAGATCGGTGAGCTTGCCGTTGTGCTCGGGAGAATAGAGCACGACCTCGCATTTGCCGTAGGCGGGAGCGGTTTTGAAAAATCCGTTGGCAACGTCGTCCGGCTGGGGAGGTGTCACGCTGAGTGCAGGGAAATCGTTGTCATATTTGAGCACGTCATAGCTATCGGGCACCTTGCCGGAGCCGGGGCAAAACGGACACCAGTTTTTGGGCATCTGGGGTCTGTTCTGACGGTGAGAAGCGATCATGACCCAGTCTTTGGTCATAGGGTTCCATCTGAGTTCAGCCATAATAACCTCCGTTAAATGTTAAGCTTAATTGCGCCAAAGGGTCTGACGCTGAGCAGTTTGCAGTGTCCTTCGCCAAAAATTCCCTCAATGCTGTTTTTGTATTCTTCAACGAGCTCGTTGGGGATATAGGCTTGAATTGTGCCGCCGAAACCGCCGCCGTGAACACGGCAGGCACCGCGTCCGGCAAGAATGCGGTCGGTCTCGTTGAGTGCAAGGGAGAGTCCCTGCTCGTTGGGGGAGATGCAGCAGTAAACGTTCTGCAGATATTTATAGGAGCTGTCGCCGGATTTGTTCACGAGTCCAAGGAAGCCGCCAAAGTCATCGGCCTTGAGTGCGTTTGCCTGATGGACAACGCGGTCATTTTCCGCAAAGAAGTGGAGAGCGCGGAGCACGGCTCTGTCACCGAATTTTTCACGGAGCAGAGGGATGTCCTTTCTGAATGCGGCAGCGTCAACTTCACGCAGCACGGAGCAGCCGTAGTGAGCGGCAATTTTCTTCATCTCGCCGGGGATGGCGGCATATTCGTTGGTGAGGTCGGCATGAGAACCGCCGGTATCCACGATGCAGAGGGTATAGCCTGCGGAAGAGAGGTCGAAATCCAGTTTTTCCACAACGGGGGAGGTGTTGTCCTTGAAATCGATGCAGACAAACCCGCCGATAGCGGAAGCAGCCTGATCCATAAGACCGGAGGGTTTGCCGAAGAAGTTGTTCTCGGCCTTCTGTCCCAGCTTGGCAATGTCCATGGGCTGCAGAGCGCCACCTGCAAAGAATGTGTTGATGGCTGTGCCCACGATCATCTCAAAGGCGGCAGAGGAGGAGAGACCGGAACCCTTGAGCACCTCGGAGGTGGTATACATATCAAAACCGCCTACCTTGAAGCCTGCAGCAGCAAAACCGGCAGCCATTCCTCTGATGAGGGAAGCGGCCTTTTCGCGCTCTTTTTCCTGAGGCTCAAGCTTGGCAAGGTCAATGTCATCCTGTTTGTAGTTGGCAGACTTAATGCGGATGATGCCATCGTTATTCAAAGAGGCAACGCCGATAACATCCAGGTTGATGCTTGCGGCAAGCACGCGTCCGTGCTGGTGGTCGGTGTGGTTTCCGCCTATCTCGGTGCGTCCGGGTGCGCTGAAAAGCACAAGGTCGCGTCCGCTTCCAAAGATAGCTTCAAATTCATCAATGGCAGCAAGCCAGCGTTTTTTCTGGCGTTCGCAATCGTTTCCGTAAACTCTTTCAAGCTCTTTTTCAAAAAGCCCGATGTTCAGTTCAAGTTTTTTCATAATATCCTGCCTTTCAAAAAAATCTACGGTACATCTACTATATAGCATACCTTTTGCAGTGAGGATTTTCAATCATTTATGGTATCTTTTTTATGGATTATTGTTGCAAGTTGAAAAAAGGTGTGTTATACTTTATCCAATTAGTGATAATGCTGAGCTTGTGTGAGAGCCTGCTTTTGAGGAGTTGTTTTTGGTGTTGGAAAATACATTTAAATATTCATTTAAAGCGCCGATAAGAGAGAACATCTCACTTGCGGTATACAACACGGGATATCAGCGGTGCGAGCCGGGATATTCCTGGGGTCCCGCGCTCAGAGATCATTATCTGATACACTATGTTGTTTCGGGCAGGGGAAGATATACGGTTGCAGGCAAAGAGTTTGAGCTCTCTGCGGGAGATATATTTTTAATATATCCCTCCTCAGTTGTGTCATACGCGGCGGATGAGACAGATCCGTGGGAATATTATTGGGTCGGTTTTAACGGCACCGAGGCAAAGCGCCTTGTGGATATGACCGCATTCCGCAAGGAGGAGCCGGTGCTGAATTACAGCGACTATCCCGATATAAAAAAGCTGTTGTTCAACATCTATTCCAACCGGGGCGCAGAGACAAAAAACGAGGCGCTCATGCTTGGCAGACTATATATATTCCTTGCAAGGCTCATTGAGCTGGGCGGAAAAGACCAGATAGAAGACAGCATCAGCAAGCGCTATCTCAGGCAGGCAATACAGTTTATCGTCCACAACTATTGCAGCAATATCGACATAGAGGATATCGCATCGGCATCGGGCATATCCCGCAGCCATCTCTACAGAATTTTTATCTCCGAGGTGGGCATGGCCCCCAGCGATTATCTCACAAACTACCGCATCAACAAGGCGTGCGCCCTTTTGCACGAATCCCGTTTCACCGTCACAGAGGTGGCAAACTCTGTGGGATACGAGGATGCGCTCTATTTTTCAAGGGTGTTCAAAAGGATAAAGGGAGTTTCTCCCACAAAATATCTTCACGAAGCAGGCGGTGAAAACGGAAAGGAACAGCAATGATAAAAGCAGTTATTTTTGATATGGACGGACTGATGTTCGATACCGAGCATCTGCTCTATGAGGCATGGGACTATGCAGGCGAAAAGCTTGGAATAGGTAAAGCCGGAATTATGGCGATCGAAACACTTGGCATAAGCAATGCGGACTCCCAGTATATGTGGTACGACCGCTACGGGGATGCCTACGACGAGGGCAAAATAAAAGAATATACATATGAGTTTATAGAAAAATATTTTACGGAAAAGGGAATACCTAAGAAAAAAGGCTTGGATGAACTGCTTGCATATCTTGCCGAGAAGGGATACCGCACCGCAGTAGCAACCTCCTCCTCCAAACGGTCACTTATGAGAAAACTGACAGCCGCAGGCTTGGAAAACCGATTTGATGTGCTTGTCAACTGTAATATGGTCAGCATGTCCAAACCCTTTCCGGATGTTTATCTCAAAGCCATGGAGCTGCTTGGCCTGACAGCCGATGAGTGCCTTGTTCTGGAGGATTCCATCAACGGCATAAAGGCGGCATCTGCAGCAGGCTGCAGAGCGATAATGATCCCCGACCTTGTTCAGCCGACGGAAGAGATAGAAAAACTGTTGTTTAAAAAGTGCGGCAGCCTCGACGAGGTAATTGCAGTGCTGGAGCAGCTGAATAAATAACGTTTGTTTGAGAAGGAGAAATAAAAATGAAAATCGGAGTAACCTCTTACAGCTTTTCACAGATGATAAGAAAAACCGGCACAAACTATTTCAGAATTTGCGATGCAGCAAAGGACATGGGCTATGAATTTATGGATTTTACCGATATAGATCCAGCGCTTGCAGGTGCAGACAACGATATAAAAGCAGCAAAAGTGATCAACGATTATTGCGGAAAGATCGGTCTGGAGATAGGCTGCTACACAGTCGGAGCGGATTTCATCAACGGCTCAAACGGCAATGTTAAAGCGGAGATAGAAAACATCAAGCACAAGGTGGATGTGGCAGCTGCACTGGGTGCAAAGATAATGCGCCACGATGCGACCGGCGGCTTCAAATCTCAGGAGCAGGGAAGAAACTACCGCGATGCAATAAAGCTTATAGCCGAACCCATCCGTGAGGTCACCCGCTACGCCGCATTCCTCGGAATAAAGACATGCACGGAAAACCACGGCTATTTTATGCAGGACAGCAATAGGGTGGAGGAGCTCATTCTCGCAGTAGATGACCCCAACTACGGATGGCTGGTGAATGTGGGAAACTTTATGTGCGCAGACGAGGACAGCGTTCACGCAGTAAGCACCGCCGCACCCTATGCATTCTATGTTCACGTTAAAGATTTCCTTTGGAAATCAGGCAAAGAGCTCACCCCCGGAGACGGATGGTTCCAAACAAGGGGAGGAAACTATCTCAGAGGAACCGTTGTCGGCCACGGCGTGGTGCCTGTGGCACAGTGCATAAACATTCTCAAAAACGCAGGCTACGACGGCAACCTCACAGTTGAGTTTGAGGGCATGGAGGAGAACACGGATGCACTCAAAGCCGCATACAACTATATGAAGAGAATTACGGAGTAAGTTTTTATGATGACCCTTACCTTTGTGAGCGTGATAATTATGTCTCTTGCGTTTATTGCGATCATAATATTCACAGCTTATTTTTTGGGACACGTTGAGATGCTTTTCGGCTTTGGCGGAGAGACAAAAGAGACACAGGCAACCGTCGTCGGATTTATCTCCCGAGGTCACGATGAGTTCCACAACCCTAAAACACCGCAGCCTATAATAGAATATTACAACGAGTTCACGGGCAGGAACGAGAGAAAAGAGCTGTTCAATTCCGGTGTAGTTGCAGTAAAAAGTGCTGTCACCAAAAACGAAAAAAGCCGCATCTGCATTGTGGACGACAAAGTTTTGGTGCAGTATACCCCAAAAAAGGTTAGAGTTATCGATTCCCGAATCGTCACCCCCAACAAGTTTAAGCTCGCAAGATATCTCATTCCCATAGCGGCAAGCGTAACTGTCGGAATTATCGGCTGCCTGCTGTTGGTGGTATCTATAATAGCTCAAGAGGTCGTAAGGTAAAACGTGATCCGCAAAGCTTATCGCCGCCCGCCATCACGCTAAAAGCGTGAACACTCCTGCGGAGTGCCGCCACTGAAAGTGGCGGGGCGGGCGGCGGTGCATATAAAACAGGGAATGCTTATTAGTTTATTTATGAGCAGCAATGGCAACGATCATACTCGTGTATAGATAGAGGAACAAGTTCACGCAAAATGAAAAGCCGGGGAAAACATGTCTGTTTTCCCCGGCTTTTTGAGCAGCAAAATATTTTTATGCTTTGTTTAGAGCCTTTATCGACTTTTTAAACTGTGCCGTAAACAGTATTGCGGTGAAGGTTACCGCAACGAAATCCGCTATCGGTTCTGCAAGATAAACACCGGTTGTTTTGTCCGAAACAAATTGAGGAACGAGATAGATCAGCGGCAGCAGAAGGATAAATTTGCGTACAACTGCAACAAGGATAGAGCACGGAGCGTTACCGATGGAAACGAAGGTCATCTGGCAAGCAACCTGAATGCCGAACATACACAGTACGCCGCAATAAATTCTGAGAGCTTTGGAGGCAAAGTCTATCAATGCGGTATCGGGAGTGAATATGCTGACGAATACCTGCGGGAATAATATGATCGCAGCCCACAGCACGGTTGAATAAATCAAGCAGGTTTTGAGCAATAGTTTAAAGGTGTATTTTACTCTGTCTGCATTTTTGGCACCGTAGTTATAGCCTAAAATCGGCTGTGCACCCTGAGCAATACCCTGCATCGGCAGCATTGCAAATTGCATAACGCTTGTGAGGATAGTCATAGCACCAACGGCTATATCATCGCCGTATTTGAGAAGAGAGGAGTTAAAACACACCGAAATGACACTTTCGCTGCTTTGCATAACAAAAGAGGAAAGACCGAGTGCAATGCAGGGAAAAACAAGCTTCGGGGCAATGCGCAAATTTTTTCTTTCGAGTTTCAATTTGGTTTTCTTTCCGCAGAGGAACAGGAGCACCCATATACAGGAGATCGCCTGCGAAATAATAGTGGCGAGAGCCGCACCTTTAACACCCATATCAAAACCGAAAATAAATAAAGGATCAAGTGCGATGTTGCAGAGCGCACCAATCAGAACGGTTATCATTCCGGTTTTTGCAAATCCCTGGGCAGTAATAAATGCGCCCATACCAAGCGTAAGCTGAACGAATACGGTTCCGACAGCATAAACGTTCATATAGTCGGTGGCATAGTCAATGGTGTTTTCGCTTGCGCCGAACATCAAAAGAAGATCTCTGTTCCAGAAGAGCAAAATTGCCGTCAAAAGAGCGGAAATAATAAGCTGCAGCAAAAAACAGCCACCCATAATTTTTTCAGCAGAGAGTTTATCACCTTTGCCCATATATATGGAGGATTTAGGTGCGCCGCCGGAACTGATGAGGGCAGCAAAGGCAGAGATGATCATAATGATCGGCATGCAAACACCGACACCGGTAAGAGCAAGACTTCCGTCGCCGGGAATATGACCGATATAAATGCGGTCAACGATATTGTAAAGCATGTTGATAAGTTGAGCCACCACTGTGGGAAGCGCTAATTTGAACAGCAGCTTGCCGAGAGGTGCCGTGGCAAGAACATCTTTGTTGTCAGTCATGTTTTTACTCCGTAATTCAAAAACTATAAATTATATTATACAGTGTTTTGGGTTTAAATTCAAGGGTTCAGATGGTTTTTATGCGGCAACGGCGGAATGTGTATAAACTCTCGGAGAGATTGAAGTTACATCAGTTCCGAAAGCTCAAACACCGTCTTTTTCTTGTTCAGCGCCGTTTTTTTAATTTTATATGCGCCGCCGGAGATATATTTAACATAGGTCACAACATAGTCGGCTTGGTTCAGCATCCAGTTGTTTCGTTTGGATATGGCATATTTGGGAGGAGAGTTTTCAAGAATATCGGGAAACAGGAGATTCTCGTGTGTGAAGGTATTGTTTTTGGGAGAAATAGAGCTAACGACGACAAAATAATCTATATGCGGATATTTGTGTTTTAAAAGTTCTAACTGTTTTCCGGCAAGAAGGTCGAAATTTCCGTTGTTCCCAACATAAAATGTGGTTGCTCCTCGGTTTTCAATTAAATCAATGAGTAATGATTGTAAAACAGGCTCAACATTTGAGGGGGCATCTCTGTGACCGAAAAAAGTGCAAATCATATAATCACCGCGTTTAATAAAATTAAGTATACTTAAAATGAGTATACCAACAACATTGTATCACAAAATAATCTTAAAATATACTTAAATTAAGATTTAGCGGTGATATTTATGAGAAATAAGAACAACAAGCATCTTGGCATCGAAGTGGATCCTGAGCTCCATGCAAAACTGCACTATATTGCAAAATATGAAGGCAGGTCAGCAAACGGACAGATACTCTATCTCATTCGCAGCTGTATACGGGATTTTGAAGAGAAAAACGGCAAAATTGTGGTGGAGACAGAAAACGATAAGTAAAACAGCAAAACCGTACTGTGTAAGGCAGTACGGTTTTTGTGTTTGCAGATATAAAATTAAAGCGAGCGGGTGCACGTCAGGGGTTATATGCTCTTTATGTAGCAACGGCGGCGACGGTGCTGGCGTTTATCAAAGTGTTTCCACATGCCGTGGATGGCGGTGTTGGTTTCAAGCATCGGTCCCGTTTCGCAGTATTTTACACCGTTTTCTATAATTTTGGGTGCCAATGTGTTAATCAGAATAGCAGGCAGCCCAAGCATTTGATATTCGGGCTTTACAGCAACAAAGAACATTTCAAGGGTGTCGTTTTTGCCTTTGAGTGCTTTAAGCAGACGGAATATACCGAACGGCAGCATTTTGCCGTCAGACTTTTTAAGTGCCTTGGCAATAGAGGGGACAAGCACTCCAAAGCCGATGATATTGCCGTCTTTATCTTTAATTGAGCACACATAGTCAAGGTTGACAACGGGCACGTAGCCGTCAAGTGCGTGCTTGATGACCCCCGGTGTCAGGGGAACGGTTCCGTATAACTTTGAAAAGGCAATGTCAATGATCTTAAATGCTTCCGAAGCATCTTTATACAGCACCTTGCGGCTGGTGTATGTAACCACTTCATAGCCGTTTTTACTGATAAGGTGATCGGTGATCCTTTTGAATCTGGGATCCAGCTTTTCGGGAACATTTATACGGTATTCGATCCAATCGATATCCTTTTTGAGTCCCAAACGGTCCATGTGGTCAAGATAATAGGGATGGTTGTAAAAGGTGATGGAAAGGTTAAACTCTTCAAAGCCATCAACCAGCATGCCTTCGTGATCCATATCGGTAAAGCCGATGGGACCCATGATCTCGGTGAGTCCGTTTTCCTTGCCCCAGGCAACTACCTTATCAAACAAAGCCCGGGAGACCTCGTGATCGTCGATAAAATCAAAACGGGTAAAGCGGATAGCGTTTTTGCCCCATTTTTTGTTGTAGGCATGGTTGATAAGTCCTGCAATTCTGCCAACGGGTTTGTTATCCTTATAGGCCAAAAACAGTTTGGTCTCGCAAAAATCATAGGCAGGATTTTTGGTGGGAGAAAAGGTCTCTTCTTCATCACTTGCCAAAAACGGAACGTAATACTCGTTGTTTTTGTAGAGTGAATTCGGAAACTCGATCCATTTCTTCAAATCCTTTTTTGATATAACTTCCCTGATGATAACGCTCATAACCCCTATCACTCCAAAACTTTATGATTTTCTTTTGTAAAACACCTTGAACACCAGGATCTCTGCAAGCAGGCATACAGGCAAAGCCGCAAAGAAATCCACCGCCGAATGCTGTTTAATAAA
>JAFSHJ010000132.1 GCA_017440425.1 Oscillospiraceae bacterium
ATGAGATATACGATCAGCTTGCAGGCGGCATCGTGGAGGTTCCCGCAGGCACAAAAGAGATGCTGATGGAACTGAAAAAACGCGGCTACCGCATTTCCGTCGCATCTGCTGCCGATCTCGTTAAGGTCCGTATCAATCTGCGCTGCATCGGCGTAACTCCCGAGGATTTTGACGCTGTTGTCACCGGCAGCGACGTGGAAAAGAAAAAACCCCATCCCGAAATCTATCTTAAAACCGCAGCCAAGCTTGACGAAGACCCTGCCAACTGCGTTGTTATTGAAGATGCCATTGCAGGCGTTGAGGCCGGCTGTGCCGCAGGTGCTGTCTGCGTGGGTGTTCCCGGCACATTCACCCTCGATGAGCTGAAAGAGGCAGGCGCACGCTACACCGTAAATTCCATCACCGAACTGCCCGATATTATCGACAGCATATAACCACTTGACTTTTAATCAAAATTACGGAGGTGTTTGACAATGGCCAAAAAGAAAAACAACGATAACTACATCTGGAGAGACAGAAAGCGCATTATTTTCGGCTTGCCCTGGTCCTTCACCGTCTATATGCTGGAGGAGGAAAAGCTGCTTGTCTCCAGCGGATTTTTGAACAAGCGCGAGGACGAGGTGCGGCTCTACCGCATAATGGATCTTACCCTCAAGCGTTCATTCGGTGAAAGACTTTTCGGACTTGGCACAATTCACTGCTGTTCCGCCGATAAATCCACACCCGAGTTTGACATCAAACGCATCAAAAACTCCCGAGAGGTGAAAAACCTCATCTCAGACATGGTTGAAAAGCAGCGTGAGCTCAAGCGTGTCTCCAACCGCGAATTTATGGGTGACGACGAACACGAACTTTTTGATTAAACCTCAAAATCCCCGAAACATCCGTTTCGGGGATTTTTTATGCCGCAGTTGACTTTATTTTCAAAACATACTATACTTTTAAATACATTTGATTTTTCAACCACAGAATCCGCACGGGAGAAACCCATGAACATTCAACTTTCCGATCACTTTAACTATAAACGTCTGCTGCGCTTCACCCTGCCCTCCATTGCAATGATGATCTTCACATCCATCTACGGCGTGGTGGATGGCTTTTTCGTCTCAAACTTTGCGGGAAAGACTCCCTTTGCCGCCGTAAACTTCATTATGCCCTTTCTTATGATATTTGCAACGGTTGGCTTTATGTTCGGCACCGGCGGCACCGCAATTGTTGCCAAAACCTTCGGCGAAGGCGACAGCGACAGAGCAAACGGATATTTTTCGCTGTTTGTTTATGTCTCTTTTGCGCTGGGTGTTGTGTTTGCGCTTTTGGGCATCATCTTCATCCGCCCCATTGCCATTCTTCTCGGTGCAGAGGGCGAGCTGCTGGAAAACTGCATTGTCTATGCCCGCATCATTCTTGCGGCACTTCCCTTTTTTGTGCTGCAGCTTTTGTTCCAGAGCTTTTTCGTCACAGCGAAAAGACCGCAGCTCGGTCTTAAAGTGACCGTGCTGTCCGGCATCACCAATATGGTGCTCGATGCCGTGCTGGTGCTGCTGCTTCCGCAGCAATTTAAGCTTATCGGCGCTGCGATAGCCACTGCGCTCAGCCAGACTGTGGGCGGAGTTATCCCCGTTATCTACTTTTTGCGCCTCAACGACAGCATCCTGCGCCTTGGCAAAACCAAATTTTACGGCAAAGCCATTGTCAAAGCCTGCACAAACGGCTCCTCCGAATTTATGAGCAACATCTCCATGAGTCTGGTTGGTATGCTCTACAACATTCAGCTGCTCAAATATGCAGGCGAAAACGGTGTTGCCGCCTACGGAGTTATGATGTATGTCAGCATGATCTTCTCCGGCGCATTTATCGGCTATTCCATCGGCACAGCACCCGTTATCGGCTATAACTACGGGGCACAAAACCACACCGAGCTTAAAGGGCTGCTTAAAAAGAGTATTGTCATACTGATCGTTTTCAGCTGTTTTATGGTTGCATCCGGCGAGCTGCTTGCACTGCCGCTTACAAAAATTTTTGTAGGCTACGATGCTGCTCTCACAGAGCTCACACTCTCGGGATTCCGTATTTTTGCGCTCTCCTTCTTCTTTATGGGATTTGCCATTTTCGGCTCCGGTTTTTTCACCGCCCTCAACGACGGCTTCACGTCTGCGGTCATCTCTTTTCTGCGCACGGTGGTCTTTCAGGTGGCGGCGGTGCTGCTGCTCCCCCTTGTGTGGGATATAGACGGTGTGTGGGTATCCATTGTGGTTGCGGAATTTATGGCTTTCCTCTTGTCAGCCATCTTCCTGATCGCAAAGCGCAACAGATATCATTATTTTTAAATTCTCTTACAAAATTCAAATCCTCATTGAAGTTGTTCAATGAGGATTTTTTTATTATATTTATGTTGAGCTTCGCTCAAATGACTGGCATTCCGTCCTCTGCGGAGGACGGGACCTACGCAGTCGGCGCTTAAGGGACAAGTCCCTTAAGAATCCCGTGATTAGGTGCACCAAAAACAAAAGTGCACCTCCCTCCGCGGGAAGTGCACCTGTCTGTTAGTAAATTTAAGAAACTGTAAGCGTGAGCGTCAGTTTCGTCCGCGGTCATTCCCCCGGGCGTGGCCCGGCGCGGTCATGCCCGGGGGGGGCTTCCCCACCGGGTTATTCGAGGTTGCCGAGGCTTTCGATGAAATATTCCATTGCTTTGGAATAATATCTGTTGCGCTTGTAGAAGGCGTAGACGTTTCTTCTGCCGTGGGTGGCAGGCAGCTTATAGAACACAACTGCTTTTGGGTCACCCTGAATTTTTTTCACCAGCGTGTCGCTGACGATGGATGCGGCGGTGCCTATCTCCACAAATTTATAGAGTGTTACAAGGCGGTCCAGCTCAAGAATGACGTTGGGAGAAATTCCCGCCTCCTGGAAGATGGCGGCGGAGCGGATCCTCATATCGTTGCCTCTTGTGAGAAGCACGAAAGGGGCATCCTCAAACTTTTTGAGGGGCACCGGCTCAATATCGGCGGTCGTATATCTGTTGGAGGTGATATCCTCGTAGCTGAGGGCGTATTTTTCCAAACCCTCGTTCTGCGGGAACATTGCGGGCACAGCCAGAAACAGCTCTTCCGATTTGATCTGCTGCTTTTCAAAGATATCGGAGTTGTGTTCCAGCGTATCCAAAATGAGATCCAGCCTGCCCGAAAGGATGTTTTGTTCCAGCACGGTGGAATCGGCATCCACGAGGTCAAGACGTATATTGGGATATTTTGAGACGAAGTTCATTATATATTTAGGCAGCACCAGCGCCGACAAAAGCTGGTTGCTTCCAATGCCCAGGGAGCCTGCCTGCAGATTGTTTACCGCACAGATGTAATCGGAAAAGGATGCCTCGATGTGCTGTATCTGCTCGGTGGCTTTAATGTATTCCATTCCCGCTTCGGTGAGTCTCAGCGGCTTGCAGCTTCTGTCAAACAGCGGCATACCGATGCTGTCCTCAATTTTTTTCACCATAACGCTCAGCGACGGCTGCGAGATAAACAGCTTCTGCGCCGCTTTGGATATGCTCTTCTCCTGATATATGGTATATATCAATTCTTTTCGCACAAAAATATCTTCCATAATTCTCTCCGCACCAAAATATTTTAGTTATATCTGTTTTCTATGCTCTTCAGCCAATCGAGATAGCTTTGGATAGTCTCCTTCGGCTCGGTTATTGTAACCTCATCGCCAAGACCGCTCAGCCAGCCGAAAAACTGTGCGCTGACCTCTACCTCTGCAATGGCATATATGCCGTTTTCCGTCTTCCACAGCGGGATATCCGTGCCGAATCTGTCGATGAACACGCCTATCATTTTCGGTTCAATGCGGAATGTGACACGCTGTGTCTCTCCTCCGAACATTCCAAAGACACGCTTTGCATAGGAGGCAGCATCGAATTTTTCAAACTGTGCTCTGCCCTCTCTGGCTTCGCCCGTTTCGGCTATCTCCTGCATTTTGTCAACACGGTAGTGCTTCACCTTGCCGTCATCAAATGCAATGAGATAATAGTTTTCGTCATCCCAGGCCAATGCCCAGGGGCTGGTGAAATATCGCTCGCCGTTTCTGCGGCGCTTCAGTTTTTTGTCCGCACCCCACTCGCAATAGTAAAAACTGATCCGTGAGTTCTCCGAAATGGCGGAATACAGCCTATCCACGTTGTAATATATGCTCTCATTGGAGGTTTTCAGCCTGCCGAGAACCACCACCTGACGCTGCAGCTTCTCGCCCTCTCTTGCGCTGCAAAGCCGCTGCAGCTTTGCAATGAGCTCACGGGATTTTTTGACGGTGATAAACTTGGATGCCTGTACCGAATCCACCAGCAGTTTGAGCTCAGGTAGCTCGAATTCGCGGCTGCCGATGTAATATCCCGACGGTGCTTCTCTGCGGTAGAGCACATCGTAGCCTGCAGTTTTCAGCGCCTCGATATCGTCGTAAACGCTTTTCCGCTCTGCGGATATGCCGTTATCTTCCAGCATTGCAAGGATATCTGCCGTGGAGGCAGGGTTGTTTTCGTCTGTGTTTTGGGTGAGATAGCGGCTGAGATAGATAAGCTTGAGCTTATTGTTGGATACCACTGTCATCCCCTCCTTCAGCCGTCAATATCACAGTTGGCGATCATTTCTTTTACGGAACGCTTGGGCACGTGATGGATACCGTCCTTGCGGTAATAGGCGGTGGAGCCGCCTTCGGGGATATCCTCCGTCACAACTGTCTCACCGGGTTTGCCGAAGGCAAGCAGCAGCATCGGAACGTATCTGTCGTCAAGACCCATCAGGTCACGCACGTCTTCTTTGTCATAGTTGCCGATCATACAGCCGCCGAGACCGATCTCCGCTGCAGCAAGCATGATCGTCTGTGCGCAGATGCCCACATCTACACGGAAGCGCTCGGCATTTTCGGTTATCTCTCTGTCCAAAGTGATGAGAATATATGCTGTTGGCTGCTCATTCTCTGTCTGCGGAGGGAAATCCTCCTTGGAGAGAAGGCGTGCCCAGCGGGTTTTTGCAAAAATTTTGTCGTTCAGCGGTTTCTCCCAGGAGAGCGCATATTTGAATGGCTGCACGTTGACGCTTGCCGCCGCATATCTTACCGTTTCGATGAAAGAGACCAGCTCTTCACGGGATATTTTCCGCGAAGCATCGAATCTGCGATAGCTTCTGGAGCTTTTTACAAGATCAAAAAATGCCATAACACTACCTCTTCTATCTTTATTGTTCTTTCAAACAGCTTTCCAGCACACGGGCAACATCCTCTTTGGATGCGGCACCCTCGTGCAGTTTTTCGCATTTTTCGCCATCCACCTTGTAATAGGTTGGGACATAGTAATAATCGTAGCTTTCGGCAAGCTTCGGCTGCTCCCGCTCGTCGATCATCTCTATCTCAATGGCTGCGTATTTGGGATCGCTTTTGATAAGCTCGTTCATAAAGGTGAGCGCCCGCTTGCAATAGGGGCAATTTGCCAGTTTAAACATAAGCAGCTTGCTCATTTTTCTTCTCCTTTCAGTCTTTTCACAATATATTCAAGGTATCTTCCCACAAGGTTTATGTCGGTGTAGGTGTATATCATCCTTGCACCCACAACGTCCTCTATCTCGTTGAGCATAAGGGAGCCGTCGCTGTCAAAGAGGAAATCCACACCCACCAAACCGAAATCGAACTGCGTCGCTATCCGCTCCACAAGCGCCAGCTCACAGCCGGTGAGGTTATATCTCTTTGCCTCGCCGCCAAGACAGAAGTTTGCACGTATATCTTCGCCCGAGGATATCCGCAGCATTGCCGCGATCGGCTCTTTGCCAATGACGTATACCCGCAGATCTCTGCCGCTCATTGCCGCGGGACGCTGCAGCACAAAGTCTTCGCCGTTGTTTTTGCGCTCCGCCGCATATTCCTCCAGCCGCTGCTGTGAGTGTATAAGCTCAACAGCGTAGCCACCTCTGCCGCAGCAGGGCTTTGCCACAAGCGGAAATTTTTCCGCCGTAAAGGTCGGCACAGCCTCCCACGGTTTAACAAAAAGAGTATCCGGCATGGGAATGTTTTTGCCGGCAAGATACTGATAGGTCCTCGCCTTGTCCCCCGTCACCTCCGCCACAAAGGAGCTGTTGAAGACGGGTATACCCAGCATCTCAAGCTGTCGGGAAAGGGCGGGATCTATGGTTCGGCATATCACAAAATCCGGCAGAGTTTTTGCTTCTCCATTATATTTCAGCATCAAAACGCCCTGCTCTATCCCGGTTTTTATATACTCTCGGTATAATACATCTATTTTTATACCGATTTTAGCAGATTCTTCGAGATAAAAAGAGATATTCCGCCGGTTTCGCTCTGCCTCGGGTATAGAATAGATCAGCCATCCGTTAAGACTCACAAACCACTCATCCTCTCTTGTTCATCTCGTTTGCGATGTGGGCGGCAATGTGTTCTGCAACGTCAATGCCCGTCACATCTCTGATGTTTTTCATGTGTGCGTTGGAGTTTACCTCGCAGACGATTGGACCGTTCTCGCCGAAGAGAATATCCACGCCGCCGAAATCCAACCCCAGCAGGTTCACGGTTCCGCCGAAACGGGTTATCGTCAAGGCCGTCGGCAGTGTTTTTGGGGGCGAGGTGACAAATACCTGCTCCGCACCGGAAGGATGAC
>JAFSHJ010000133.1 GCA_017440425.1 Oscillospiraceae bacterium
GGTCATACGTTCAGAGATAAGCGAAGGCATTGAGATAAGAGAGCTGATGGGAGGATCCGCATCGGGAGAAAAGGGCCTTTTTTCACGCTGCTGGCTTCCCACAAAAGAGCCGAAGGCTGTTATCCAGATAGCCCACGGAATGAACGAGCATTGCGGAAGATACGACCGTTTTGCAAAAATGCTTGCACAAAACGGTTTTGCGGTTTTTGCAAACGACCACATCGGTCACGGCAGAAGCGATATGGGTCACCCCAGAACCTTTTCAATGAAAAAGGGTGGCTTCGAGTTTTTGCTGGAGGATATGCATCAGCTTTATAACTACGCAATGCAGCTCTATCCCGGTTTGCCGGTGGCACTTTTCGGGCACAGCATGGGCAGCATCGCCGCAGGACTCTATGTTAAACGCTATAACGAGCCGGAGGCACTCATCCTCTGCGGAACACCCTCGCAAAACCCCATTGCGCCCATTGGGATAGCTCTTGCACGCACAACGGAGCTTTTCAAAGGCAGAACAGCGGTGAGCCGCTTCCTTGTCAAAGCATCCCAAAAGGGAATGAGCGAAGGCGAACCGGATCCCTATAAAGCCGCAATGTGGCTGACAAGGGACGAGGAGATCACCCGCAGGTTTGCGGAAGATCCTCTCTGCGGCGGAGAATTTTCTGCCAGCGCATTCGGAGATCTTTTGGGCGGACTTATGGAGTTTGGCTCGGTTAAATGGGCAAAGAGCGTAAAAGATATCCCCATTCTTGTCACGGGCGGCGCAGCAGACACCTGCGGAGACCTTGGCAAAGCACCCAAATATTACTACGAAAGACTTGTTGAAAACGGTCGCACCGACGTTACGCTTAAACTGTGGAACGATTGCAGACACGAGATACTCAACGAGCTCAACAAAGACGACGTTGAAGAATATATGCTTGCATTTTTGAAAGAAAAACTGATGCTGGACTGAAAACGGAAGGAAAAAGCGAATGAATGAATTGGAGGCAAAACTCTCTTTGATAATGGAGAGGCTGCCGGTGAAGCTGGTGCTCAGCAAACAGAGCTCCAAAACGGGCGAATTCCGAAAAATTGACATTGTAAAAAAGAAAGACGGCTACAGAGCGGAGAAATACACCAAAACACAGGTTTTTCACCAAAATCTCACGCAAAAGGAGACGGAACAGTTCTGTCTTTCCATGCTGACAGGCGAATTTTTGCAGCTCAATGCATGGGATAACCAACGGGAATATATGATCCTCATCTCCAAAAACGGCAAGGTGTCCTATAAATCCAAGGCGACCGCCGTCAGCATGGAGATATCGGATGAGCACAACAGAACCAAAGGCTACCTCATTCCCGAGGGGAAGATAGTGCCTGCGCTGGTGGATATGGGCGTGTTCACCGCCGAGGGCAAGATAGTCAACTCCATGTACGATAAATACCGCCAGATAAACCGCTTTTTGGAGATCATCGACGACGGAGTGAAAAACAGCGGACAGAAGAGCTGGAATATAGTGGATTTCGGCTGCGGAAAATCCTATCTCACCTTTATCCTCTATTATTATTTCACCGAGATAAGAGGGCTGGACGTAAACGTTATCGGGCTGGACCTGAAGCGGGAGGTTATTGAAAACTGCTCTGCAGCTGCGGTGCGCTACGGTTACGGCAAGCTGCGTTTTGAGGTGGGCGATATCAAGGACTACAAGCCTGCGGACAGAATAGATATGGTCATCTCCCTTCATGCCTGCGACACCGCCACCGACTATGCCCTCTACAACGCAATAAAGTGGGATGCACAGATGATATTCTCGGTGCCCTGCTGTCAGCACGAGCTGAACTCCCAGCTAAAAGCGGAAAATCTGTCACTCTATGGCAGATACGGCATAATCAAGGAGCGCATGGCAGCACTTTCCACAGATGCCATCAGGGCAAACCTGCTGGAATACAGCGGATATAAAACACAGGTGCTGGAGTTTGTGGATCTCTCTCACACACCGAAAAATTTGCTCATCAGAGCGGTGAAGAAAAACAACATTGCCGAAAAACACCGCCGCGAAATGCTGTGCGAGGCACAGGCGGTTATGAAAGAGTTCGGTTTTGAACCCACACTCTATAGGCTTTTGGGGCTGAATGATAATTAAAACAAAAACGCATCCGTGTATCGAGTGATAAACGGATGCGTTGATTTTTGCGTTGATATCAGAAAAGATAGCGTTTGAGCCAGCTTTGGGCACGCTTGCTGACAAGGGGAAGCAGCTTTTCAATGCTGGTTTTGTTATAGTTTCTCAGCCACTCTGTCTCTTCGGCGGTGAGCAGCGAGAAATCTACGCAGGTGTTGTCGATGGGGAAGACGGTGAAGCACTCAAAGCGGAGAAAACGTCCGTATTCGGTGACAAATGCCTCCGTTACATAGTAGACGCTCTCGGTGCGGATGCCGTGGCTGCCCTCTTTGTAAAAGCCCGGCTCGTTGGTGATGACCATGCCCTCCTTGAGCTCCACGTTTGCGGAAAAGCTCTGGGGACCCTCGTGAACATTGAGAAGATAGCCGACGCCGTGTCCGGTGCCGTGGCGGTAGTTGAGACCGTATTTCCAAAGGTTTGCACGGCAGAGGGTATCGATGTTTTTGCCGGTGGTGCCTTCGGGGAAAACTGCAGTAGCAATTGCAATGTGACCTTTGAGCACCAGAGTGAAATCACGTTTTTCCTCAGCGGTGAGTTCACCCAGGGCGACGGTGCGGGTGGTGTCGGTGGTGCCGTCAACAAACTGACCGCCGCTGTCCACAAGCAGCATATGCTCGGGCAAAACGGCAGCAGAGCCAACCTCTGCGGGAGAATAGTGAACGATGGCGGCGTTGTCGCGGTAGGCAAATATGCCGCCGAAGCTGTCGCCCAGGCAGCCTTTTTGTTCACGGCGAAGGGCCGCAAGTCGGCAGCGCAGCTCATATTCTGTGGGAGTTTCGCCCTTTTCAAGGTTTTCAAACAGCTCGGCGAAGAACTCCGCAAAGGCACAACCCTCACGCAGATAGGCCTGATGCTGATTTTTTATCTCGCAGGGATTTTTGCAGGCTTTCATCAGGGAGACAAGGTCTTAGCCGTTGACAACGCTCAGGTTGGGGTTGGAGCGAATAGCGCTGAAAACGGCGCCGTTGAGTGCGGAGGGGTCGCAGAAAAGCTTTTCCTCGGTGGGGATGGCCGCAACATAATCGGTGAGTGACTCATAGGGAAGGAGCCGGATGCCTGACTCTTTAAGATGGTCTGCAGCAGATGAGGGCATTCTGCTGCTCTCGGTGAAAAGTGCCGCAGAGCTGCCGGAAACATACAAAAACGAGATGAACACGGGACTGCCGGGGATATCTGCGGCACGCATATTCAGCAGCCAGGCAATGCTGTCAAGACCGGGGATGACGGTGGCGGTGGCGCCGTTTTCTGCAAGTTTGGCACGGAGCTGATCCAGCTTCTGCGTGCGTGAGAGACCGGCAATATCGTCGGTGAGCTCGTATATTTCGGTGTATTTTTCCTCGGGGCGGTCGGGCCAGTTGTCATCCACAACGGATGGGTCGAGGCAGAGCTCTATGTTGTTTTGTGCAAGAGTTTCACGGGCATTGGAAAGGGCGGTTTCGGAGAAAATGAGTCCGTTGAGGGCAACTCTGCCACCGTTTGGAATGTTGTCCCGCAAAAAATCGAAAATTTTGGGGCAATCGGTCTCGCCGGCGCGGAAAAGGGTTATTTCGGTGCCGTCAAGCTGCTTTGCCGCCTGAATATAGTAGCGTCCGTCGGTCCAAAGTCCGCTCATTTCGGTGGTGACCACAAGTGTGCCTGCAGAGCCGGTGAATCCGCTGAAATAGGCTCTTGCAGCCCAGTGAGCGAAGAAATATTCGCTGAGATGGGGGTCGCCGCTGGGGATGACGTAGCCGTCTATGCCGCGGGCTTTCATTGTGGCACGCAGAGAGGATATCTTTTGGTTGATTGTCTTGTTCATAGTTATACCGCTTTTCTTTTTAAAATTAATTTTGGTCAGGAGAGAATGGCAGAGAAGAACTGCCGATAAACGCTGCACCAGCGGTTTTTGCCAAGCTGATGGGCATTGTCCCGGTCACGGCGGCAACCGCCGCGGCAGAGGGAGAAAAATTCGCAGCTGCGGCATTCATGGGGGAGGGTGAGGGATTCGCAGAGGAATTTTTCGGCGGCGGCAGAGCGTGCAAGCCGGTCGAGAGAGCTGTGCAGAATGTTGCCGAGCAGATATTCGTCCACGGCATAAAAATCGCAGGGATAGACAGAGCCGTCCGCCTCAAAGGTATAGCTGACGGCGCAGCGCCCGTTCATTCCGCAGGTGGCAACGGGAGAACCGGAAAGGCGGCGCAGGATATCGTCAAAAAAGCGAACGCTGACGTGTTTGCCGCTGAGTCTGTCCTTTTCGTAGCAGGCAAAAACGGACAGAAGAAAATCCAGATAGCGCTGCGGAGTGAGTTCAAAGCTGTGGTGTGTGCCTTCAAAGGGGGAGATGCAGGGGATAAACTGCAGCCACTCAAAGCCTGCATCGGTGAGAGAGCGGTACAGCTCCGCTCCGCATTGGGCGGCCTGCTCGGTGATAACGCAGAGAATGTTGGTCTCAACGCCGAAGCGCTTCAAAAGCTGAGCTGCAGCCATTGCCTGCGAGAAGGTGCCGTGTCCGTTGGCATCAAGGCGAAAGGCATCGTGTATATGGGCGGTGCCGTCCAGAGAGACGCCTGCCAGAAAATTGTTTTCGGATAAAAATTCTGCCCATTCCTCGTCAATGAGCAGTCCATTGGTCTGTATAGAGTTGAAGACCTTGATATGAGGGGGGATAAGCTCCTTTTGCAGCCGCACCGTCTCTTTAAAGAAATTGATGCCTGCAAGGGTGGGCTCGCCTCCCTGAAAGATGAAATTTATATATCCATCTGCGCTGAGAGCGGCATCTCGGATAATTTTTTCAACAATGCGGAGAGGCATAATGCCGCGGAGCGCATCGGTGCGGCAATGCATCTCGTCTGTGTAAAAGCAATATTTACAGCGCATGTTGCACAGCCCCGAGGCAGGCTTGAGCAGTAACGTCAGCGGCGGCAGATATATCCCTCCAATGTTGTGTTGATAGAATAAATTATAGCCTATAAAACTGAAAAAGGCAAGATTGGAGAGCAAACAGAGGGAAAGATGGAATTATTTTTTGCAAGTGGCATATAAAAGCAAAGAATAACTTTACTTTTACTGCAAAATATGGTAAAATATATAGTAATTTTGTGCAGGGCTTGGAGGCACTTGAAATGGGCGGAAGTTTTGCTGTTGTTTTTAACAAAGCCGTGGTGCTTATCATTTTTGCGGCGATCGGTTTTTTACTCTGCAAAATAAAATATATCTCCGCAGATTTCGGCATCGGATTATCCAAACTGCTGGTCTTTGTGATAATTCCGCTGTTAAAGCTGAAGACCTTTGCGCAGAACATAACCCAATACACAATTAAAAACAACATCAAATGTTTCATCTACGGCACGGTTTTGCTGGCGGTGATGTTTTTGATAGCACTTCCGATGGGAAGAGCCTTCGGCAAAAACCACAGCACCCTCAACATCTACAGATACGCCCTTTGCATACCAAACATCAGCTATTTCGGATATCCCGTAATTTCGGGGATGTTTGGCGACGGCGTGCTCACCAACGTGATGATAATGACCATTCCGCTGGAGATGTTCATCTATACAGTCGGATACTATATGCTTGAGCCGAAAAAGCAGTTCGACCTCACAAAGGTGGTCAACCCCACGGTGATCGCAGCGGTGGTTGGCATCATCGTTGGTCTCACCGGCTTTGAGCTGCCGCAGATAGTTGTAAGGGTCTGCGATGCTGCGGGAGATTGTGCCATGCCGATCACAATGACGGCGATGGGATTCCTTATCGGAAACGTCACGGTAAAGCAGCTGTTTGGCTCATTCAAGCCGTATCTGCTCTCTGTGTGGAGGCTGATAGCCGTTCCGGCAATGCTGTTCGGTGTGCTTTGGCTGCTTAAAACAGACAGAAACATTCTTGTTGCGGCAGTTGCGATCTATTCCATGCCTGTGTGCTTCAATGCGGCAATATTCCCGGGTGCGCTGGGCGGCGACAGCAGATCCGGCACAGTTTTGTGCTTTGTTTCAACGGTGTTTGCTTTTGTAACGGTGCCGCTGATATTCTGGGCAATGCAGCAGCTTTTGTGACAGACGGCGCAGGGCTGCATAAAATGTAAAAGATAAATTAATTATAAAGTGTGGAGCAAGGGAAAATGGTATACAACAACATTCTTGAAGCAATGGGACACACTCCCATTATCAGACTTAATCACATGGTGGAACCGGGTTCTGCGCAGGTGCTTGTAAAATATGAAGGCCTGAACGTGGGCGGATCCATTAAGACAAGAACCGCATATAATATGATAAAAGCCGGCGAAGAGGCAGGCATTATCAAAGAAGATACAATCATTGTTGAGCCCACCAGCGGCAACCAGGGCATAGGCCTTGCACTTATCGGTGCTGTCAAGGGATACAAAACCAAGATAATCATGCCGGATTCCGTCAGCGAGGAGCGCCGCAAGCTGGTTGAGCATTACGGTGCAGAGGTTATCCTTGTGCACGACGACGGCAACATCGGCGATTGCATTGCAGAGTGCCTCAACACAGCGATGAGAATGGCTGAGGAAGACCCCAGGGTTTTTGTTCCCCAGCAGTTTGTCAACCCCGCAAACCCCATGGTCCACAAAACTCACACAGCTCTTGAGATACTTGAGCAGGTGGCAGGTCCCATCGACGGTTTCTGCTCCGGCGTAGGCACCGGCGGCACCATCTCCGGCATCGGCGAGACACTCAAGGCGCTCAACCCCGATATCACCATTTGGGCAGTTGAGCCCGAGCACGCAGCAATTCTTGCAGGCGGCAACATCGGCACACACCTGCAGATGGGTATCGGCGACGGAATCGTACCCGACAACCTTAACAAAAACATCTATAACGATATCTACATCGTAACCGACGAAGAGGCTATCTCCACAGCGAAGAAGCTTGCAAGCATGGAAGGTCTCATGTGCGGAATCTCCAGCGGCACAAACGTTGCTGCGGCTTTGGCTCTTGCCAAAAAGCTGGGAGAGGGCAAGACCGTTGTCACCATCCTGCCCGATACTGCAGAGAGATATTTCAGCACACCGCTCTTTGATTGATACCGAATTTACAAAATACATTATCTTATTTTATCTTTTATTAACGGTGGCGTAACACACCAAAATGTAAAAAAAGATATAATAAGATTGTGTTCAGGGCGGATGTGAAAGCAGCACATTTGGTTTGAACACGCTCTACCCTCCTCAAAACACACCTCAAGAAAAAGACACCGAAACCCCAAAGTTCGGTGTCTTTTTCAGTTGAAAAGCAGCAAATCGGCAATGTATACAAAAAAAGATATGCAAATATAGCAGTATTTTACTGGAAATAAGCTTGACAAAAGCTGTCGATAGGTGTATTATTATAACATCGCTTTAGTGCTTTAAAGCTTATCAGCTTTAAAGCTTTTGCTTGATGAAAAAAGAAAGGGGACTTCCGAAATGCAGTGCACAAAGCGTGTAAAAGCAGATAAGATGAGCGGTTTCGGTGCAGGCGGAATATACCTATATTGACGCTGCAAGAGATAATAACGTTATGCTTTTAACACGAAAATCGGAGGTCATATTATGTTTGTAAAGTTACTTATAGTGCTTATCTTTTTTGGAGTAATGGTGTGGGTTGGAATTTACTCCCGCCGTCACGCAACAGACGTTAACGGATTTGTTCTCGGCGGACGTTCGGTAGGTCCCTGGCTCACAGCTTTTGCATACGGCACATCCTATTTCTCTGCAGTTGTTTTTGTTGGTTACGCAGGTCAGTTCGGTTGGAAATACGGCGTTGCATCCACCTGGATCGGCATAGGAAATGCCATCATCGGAAGCTTGCTGGCATGGGTCATCCTCGGCAGACGCACAAGGATCATGACCAAGCACCTCTCCTCCGCAACAATGCCGGATTTCTTTGGCAAACGTTTTGACAGCAGCGCAATAAAGATCGTTGCATCTGCAATAATCTTCATCTTCCTCATTCCCTACACCGCATCCGTTTACAACGGTCTTTCCAGACTGTTTGAGATGTCCTTCAACATTCCCTACTCTGTATGCGTTATGATAATGGCAGCCCTCACAGCGGTCTATGTTATCCTCGGCGGATATATGGCAACAGCCATCAACGATTTTATTCAGGGCATAATCATGCTGATCGGTATCGTTGTTGTTATCGGCGCAGTTCTCAACGGACAGGGCGGCTTCATGGAAGCACTTGAAAAGCTCTCCCGGATCCCCAGCGATTCTGCAGTAACAGCAGGTCAGCAGGGCGCATACACATCCTTCTTCGGCGCTGATCCCTTGGGTCTTCTCGGTGTTGTTATCCTCACCTCCCTCGGAACATGGGGTCTCCCGCAGATGGTTCAGAAGTTCTACTCCATCAAGAGCGAAAAAGCGGTTAAAACCGGTACAATAATCTCCACACTATTTGCGATCGTTATCGCCGGCGGTTCCTACTTCCTCGGCGGTTTCGGCAGACTCTTTGACAGCGATGCCATCAAGAACGCAAACGGCGGCATCATCTACGATGCGATCGTTCCCACAATGCTTTCCAAGCTGCCCGATATCCTCATCGGTGTTGTTGTGGTTCTGGTTCTCTCCGCATCCATGTCCACACTTTCCTCGCTGGTACTCACCTCCAGCTCCACCATCACCCTCGACCTTATCCGCGATAACTTCAAGAAAGATCTGAGCGAAAAGAAACAGCTGCTCATTATGCGTATATTCGTTCTTGTGTTCATCGTTGTTTCCGTTGTCATCGCATTGGATCCCCCCGCATTCATCGCACAGCTCATGGGTATCTCCTGGGGCGCACTTGCAGGTGCATTCCTTGCTCCGTTCCTCTACGGTCTCTATTGGAAGAGAACCACTAAAGCTGCTGTTTGGGTCAGCTTCCTTGTTGGTGTAGGCTTCACAGTTGCCAATATGTTCGGCGGCTGGATGTCCCCCATCAATGCAGGTGCAGCAACAATGATTGCAGGTCTTATCCTTGTTCCCATCGTAAGCCTTATCACACCGAAGGCAAACAAAGAAAAGGTGGAAGAGATATTCAGCTGTTACGACGAAGTGGTATCCGTACCCAAGAAAGTATCCCTGCATCACGCTGAAGACGCAGCAGAATAATAAAAAATTGTTTAACGGGAAGGATTTTGTATCCTTCCCGTTTTTTATTGCAGAAAAAGGCGGCATTTTGCAAAAAAAGCTTTGAAGTTCCTGCTGAAAGCGGTGAAGGATGATTTTGAGTTGATAAGTTTTTTGGGGTGTGATATAATTGTGTTGTAAAAGCCGTTTGGAACAAGCAATATTTATATTTAGGAGTGTTTGAAGTGGGACTTGCTCATTTTAATTACAGCAAAGAAGAAAACAAACTTGTCAAAAAATATATTATCCCGCAGCGCATCGTGGCTGTGGAGGGTGTAGATAATGCAGAGGTGCTGCTTCAGGATTCTCCCCACCAAGCTGCATTCGGAAAGGGTGGCTACTGCACCATCCACAAGGGCGGCTGCATTCTGCTGGATTTTGGCAGCGAGCTTCAGGGTGGTGCCGATATAACCGTCAGAGGGGTTACAAAGCCGGAGGAGGAGTACCCGAAGGACCATCCGCCCTACGGAAAGATGAGACTTGTGTTCGGTGAAAGTGTCAGCGAGGCGCTTTCTGCCATAGATGACGGCAACAATGCTGTGAACGACCACGCAATCCGCGATATGGTGGTGGATACCTGCAGCTGGTCCACAATGCGTTACGGAAACACCGGTTTCCGCTTTTTGAAGATCGAGGCCGTGGATTGCACCATCACCATGAGTGGTGTTAAGGGTGTTTTGGAATACAGAGATATTGAATATAAGGGTACCTTCGAATGTAACGATGAGGTGCTCAACAAGGTTTTTGCCACGGCGGCATACACCGTACACCTCAATATGCAGGACTATGTCTGGGACGGCATCAAGCGCGATAGATTGGTTTGGATAGGCGACCTGCACCCCGAGGTTTCCACGATCTGTTCGGTGTTCGGCCATGACGAAAGCGTTGAAAGAAGCCTTGACCTTGCAAGAGATGTCTTTGAGATAAAGGAAGAGGACGTTGAGACATACGAAAACCATATGTGGATGTCCTTCCCAAGCTACACCTGCTGGTGGGTCATAATCCACAGAGATTGGTATATGCAAAACGGCAACATGGAATATCTGCAGCAGCAGAAGGAGTATTTCTACAAGGTCTGCAGAAGCCTTCTTTACCGCATTGAGGAGAACGGCAAACTGCATTTCAGCGAAAAATATTTCATCGATTGGAGCTCGAGAGATACACCTTATATGGAGGCGGGCTTCAGAGGCTGCCTTATAATGGGATTGCAGGCGGCAGCGGATATCTGCGGCTTCTTCGGTGATGAGGAGACAAAGGAAAAATGCCTTGCCGCCGTTAAAAACGTGAGAAAAGTTGTGCCGGAATATGCAGGTAATAAGCAGTCCTGCGGAATCGTCTCGCTGGCAGAACTGGACGATGCCAAAAAAGTAAACGACATCATCTGCAATGATCTGCTCAAAGGCTTGTCCACGTTCTATGGCTATTATGTTCTCCACGCACTTGCAAAAGCCGACAACGTTCAGGCTGCGCTGGATGTTATGCGCGGATATTGGGGCAGAATGCTGGAGCTTGGCGCCACCACATTCTGGGAAGATTTCGATATAGATTGGGCAGAAGGGGCAGGCAGAATTGACGAGATAGTCCCCGAAGGACAGAACGATGTCCACAAGGATCACGGAAGATTCTGCTATGTAAAGCTGCGCCACAGCCTTTGCCACGGTTGGGCAAGCGGTCCCGCAGCCTTCATGTCCAAGCAGATACTCGGTGTGCAGGTGCTGGAGCCGGGCTGCAAAAAGGTGAAGATAACACCGCACCTTGGCGATCTCAACTGGGTAAAGGGTACCTATCCCACACCTTACGGTGTCATCTCCATTGAGCACCGCGCAGAAAACGGCACAATTAAAACCACCGTCACCGCACCGGCTGAGGTGGAGATAGTTAAAGAATAAAAATTTGACCGGAGAGAATTCCAAAAGTCTCTCCGGTTTTATCTTTGCCGAAAATGAGAGCACAATAAAAAGGCTGCTGCGGAAATCCGCAACAGCCTTTGGTTTGTTTATGTTTTAGTTACTTAGGCAACTCTTTCGCACTGGATAATGCCGATCACAGCAGATGCAAGAGAAATAACTGCGACAACAATGCAGATCACGAGAGAGATAACAGCGTAAGAGGAGCTTGCGAAAACTTCGTTGCTGAAGTAACCGAGAATGCCGAGAACGCCGAAAGCACAGGGGATAAGGGATACGAAGGGGTTAGCACCGTTCTTAGCGCAGAGAATGCCGCCAACAACACCGGCGATCATCTGAAGGAGGGGGAAGGTAACGAATGCGTTAAGATCAAGCTCTTCATAGCCGAAAAACTCTTCAATAGCTTTTACAAAATCTTTGTGCTCAAGGGGAAGCCATGCAAGAGTCTGAACGGAAAGGGTCTCGCCTCCGTAAGTAAGAGAGGGAAGGAAAGTGAGAACCAAAACAACTGCCATAAGGGGGATGGCAACATAGTTTACGATACGGGAAATTGTACAGTTCATAATATACCTCCGAATGGATTATTTGATGATAAAATAATATAGCAGTTTTATAAACTGAAAAGAAACAATAAAAAGAATATTGTAAACAAATTGTTAATAAAAACGGTTTGCGTAGGAGTTTTACGATTTGGGAAGAGAAACGGTGAAGGCGGTGGTGTTGTTTTCGGATCTCACCGAGATACTGCCCTTGTGCAAAAGGGTTATGTGCTTAACAACGGCAAGACCGATGCCGTTTCCGTCGGTAGAGTGGGATTCATCTGCCTGATAAAACTTGTCGAAGATATAGGGTTGTTTTTCAGGAGGGATCTCGCTGCCGTAGTTCAAAACGGAAATGTCATAAAAGCTGCCGTTTTCGGAGATGTGTATCTCTATGGTGCCTTCATTGGCGGAAAACTTAATGGCGTTGTCGATGAGGTTCAGCCACACCTGCTTGAGCATATCCTTGTTGGCAGAGACGGTAACTTCATCAAAATCAAGGTCGAACTCCAGGTTTTTCTTTGCCCACTTGCTTTCCAAAGACAAAATGCAGGAGCGGATCTGCTCGGAGAGATTGAACTCGGAAACATCGGTGAGAATGGTTTGGTTTTCGCATTTTGAAAGGTTGAGCACGTTGGTTGCCATAGAGGCAAGGCGGAGAGATTCCTCTTCGATGATGGTGGCATATTCCAGACGCTGTGCCTCGGTGAGGTTGTCGCGTTTAAGAAGCTTGGCGAAGCCGGAGATGGAGACGATAGGAGTTTTGAACTCGTGAGAAAAGTTGTTGATAAAATCGCTTCGCAGAATCTCGGTGTTTTCCAGCTCCTGCGCCATTTGGTTAAAGCTGTTGGTGAGCTCGTTGAAATCGGGGTGCAGGAGATATGCCTTTTTAAATTTGAGGCGGGTCTTGAAATCACCGGAGGCAAGCCGGTTCATGTGGTCGATCAGCGTGGCGATCGGCTTAAGGGGATAGCGGTTTGCAATGGCAGAGACGACGATGCCAAGCAAAAAGCTGAACAAAAGCATGAGGATCACCAGCTGCGGCGGAGTCAGCTGTGAAAAACTGGCAGAATCTATTACGCCTGCCTTCATCAAAAAGAAGTTTGCGGCATTCACCAAAACCATGAAGAAGGCAATGGAGCAAAAGATGATCAGCGTCAGCAGCGGGATAAGGGAATAGCTGCGTTTGGATCTTTTGTTTTTCATGATTTCTTCACCGCCTTGTAGCCAAGTCCGCGCACGGATTCGATCTCGATCTCGCTCCAGCCCTCAAAGCGCTTGCGCAGCCTGCCGATGTGTACCGTCACGGTTTCCCAGCCGGTGTTGCTTTCGGAGCCCCAGATCTCGTCCATAAGCTGAATCCTTGTGAAGATCTGTCCGGGATAGGAGAGCAGCTTGTAGAGCAGCAGAAACTCTTTTTGGGGCAAAACCTGCGTTTCACCGTTTTTGCTGACGGTAAAAGAGTTGTAATCCAGCACAACGTCGCCGATTTTAATTTTTTGGTCGTTGACTATCTGTGCCCTGCGCAGCAGCGCCTTTATGCGCAGCAGCATCTCCTCCTCGTCAATGGGCTTGGTGATGTAGTCATCGGTGCCGACGAGAAAGCCCTTGCGTTTGTCTTCGGGCAGATGTTTTGCCGAAACCATCAGAATAGGCAGATTGTTGTCTGTCTCACGGACGGTTTTGGTGAACTCGTAACCGTCCATTTTCGGCATCATAACATCGAGAATAACAAGGTCGATGTGTTCGCGGTCGATGACAGCAAGAGCGTCCTCACCGTTTTCGGCGGTGAAGACGGTATAATTTTCAGCTTTGAGAATGGCTTCCATAAGAATTCTGGTGTGGCGGTCGTCGTCGACTACAAGAATATGGAACACAGCCGTTTCACCTCAATTTCGGGATAAGTTAACTTTAATTATAACATAAAATATTGACGGCCGCAACTTTTACAGCTGTCTGCAGAAAAATAATGTGGTGACCCTATGCAGCCGGCATATTGTTTTGGGAAATAAAAAAATATATGATATATAATAGGAAAACTTTAAAATATACATAAAAGGAGCAAGATTTAAATGAAAGCAATAATTTGTGAATTGTGCGGCAGCAATGAACTTATAAAAAAGGAGGATTATTTTGTTTGCAGTTTTTGCGGTACAAAATATACTCTTGAGCAGGCGAGAAAACTGATGATCGATGGTCCCGTTGATGTTTCGGGAAGTACGATCAAGGTTGATAATTCTGCATTTGTAGAAAAATATTTGGCAAATGCGCGCAGAGCAAAAATGAAAGAAGACTGGGAAGAGACCGAGAAATATTACAATATGGTCGAGCAAAATGCACCTCAGAATATTGAGGCTGTTTTCTATAGCAGCTATGCAAAGGCGCGCAAAACATTGCAGGAGAGAGACCTCGAAAAAAGAAAAGCGGCTTTTAATGTGTTTGCAAATTCAATATCTGTGGTGGATGATTATTTTAATAAAGCGGATGCCGTTGCCCAGGCTAATATGGTAAAGCAAATGAGCAAGGACTTGCTGGATATGTATAATAAACAAATCATCACGCCTGCAATTACCGGAAATAACCAAAACGGAGATATATACGAGGCAGGAACTTACCCAATAACAAAACCTTTGCTCAAGAGAACCTGTGATAATTTTATTGAGTCTGTAGAGCATATCATTAGGGATAATGAGAACGTTGCTGGAATTCTTACACAGTGTATTAATGAACAAAAAGAAGTTGGACAAAGACTTGTTGTTTCAGGCGGTGGCTGTTATGTGGCAACCGCAGTATATGGTTCCTATGATTGTCCGCAGGTTTGGACTCTCCGCCGTTATCGTGACTATACCCTTGCAGAGAGTTGGTATGGCAGAGCATTTATTCATACATACTATGCAATCAGCCCGACTCTTGTAAAATGGTTTGGACACACCGAATGGTTTAAAAATATGTGGAAGGGCAGCCTTGACCGCATGGTTGCAAATTTGAATGCCGAAGGTGTGGAAGATACTCCCTACGAAGACAGAGCTTGGTGACGAACAAATATTAAATGCGCAGCCAAAGAGCAGCGCAGCATCAAACTCCCCAACAAATAAGAAACAACGCCCGAGGAAACTCGGGCGTTAATTTTTGAATATCGCTTTTGTGCAGCTTATTGCCAGCCGTAGCCAAAAGCCTCCCCTGTGTAAGGGGAGGTGGCTCGCGCAGCGAGACGGAAGGGTTGTAAAACAACCCCTCACCCACTTCGTGGGAGCTCCCTTTACACAAGGGAGCCTTTGGTAGTTCCACAAACGCATCTGCGATGGAGGAACACGCAAATGAAAGATGATTGTTCGGTAGAATATTATGATTGAATATCGCTTTTGCGCAGCTTATTGCCAGCCGTGGCGGAAATGTTTGCTCATCTGCAGGCTGAAGTTGAGGCGCTCGACGATTTTTTCCTCGCTGATAACGGTGTGGTCGACCTCTCCCTGGAAAGGCCAAACGCCGCCCACAGCCGCAATTTTGTGGTTGGAGAGATAGTGCAGCTCAAGGTCACTCACGTGTCCCGTAATGATAAACTTCATATCGGGGAAGGGACCGGCAATAGCGTTGAGATATGTCTCGCCGCCCAGCTGATAGAAGGGGAAAAACTTTACAACCTTCAGTCCTGCGTTTGCCGCCATCATAATTTCGGTGGGGTTGGAGACTCCGGGGTATACGGGCACGTTGTTTTTAACACACCAATCCACAACCTCTGCGTTGTAGCCCGGTGCAACGATAAAATCCGCGCCCAAGTCGACAACGCGCTTGCAGTGCTCCAGCGTGCAAACGGTGCCTGCGCCGATATAGGCGTTTTTCTTGATTTTTACGGCTTCCTTCAGTACCTTTTCAGCGGTCTCGCCGCGCTGGAGTATCTCAACTGCGGGGATCTCGGTGCGTTCAATGGCACGGACGACCCTTTCGGTGGCGCTTTCGTCCTCCGCAAAAAGTATTGGCATAATGCCTGCGTCAAAAACCATAGTGTTTAAGTCTTTCATATTTAAGCCTGCCTTTTTGTTAATGTGTCGGGCAGTATTGTTCAGTATTGCTGAATAGTAGTTCGTGCCTACTATATTATATGGTATTCGTCAGAATATGTCAAGGGTGTTTTGTCTGTGCGAAAACTGCGGCCACGCCGCCCTCTCGGCCGTGCCTGCGGTACGGCCGCTTTCCTGCGGAAAGACCCCGTGTAACGGGGTAGAGGGCGGCGGAGCCGCAGTTTGGTCGGTAGCAGACAGAACCCCGCAAAATAATTGACACTCCGTACCCGTTGTGTTAAAATGAAACTGATATGATTTGCAATAAAATCTTGGAGGATGTTATGAGCGAAAAAATATTTAACGTTATGGATCACGGTGCCGTTGCAGACGGCGTAACACTTGATACGGCAGCTGTTCAGTCGGCGGTGGATGCCTGCAACGCAGCGGGCGGCGGTAAGGTGTATTTCCCCAAGGGAAAATATGTCCTGGCAACGGTTTTTCTCAAAGAAAACGTGCACATCGAGTTTGAAAAAGGCACACTCATCCTTGGTGCACTGGATTTCTATGCCTATGCACAGCAGGAGGAGATAGATTATCCCATCTATCAGGACGCATCCCACACCTATTTTGATCTCTCCATGTTTGTGGGCAGAGGCGTTGACAACATATCCATCACAGGTGCGGCGAAGATAGATATGCGTTCAATTTGGGACGAGGACGGTGTGCGAGGAGAAGCAATAGTTCACCGAGGTCCCAAGTTCATTGCCCTCAAAGAGTGCAATAACGTGCTCATCTCCGATCTCGATATAAATAACGTAACCGACCTTGCAATATATTTTGCAGGCTGTGATAACGTGGATATCCACGGAATCAAGATGTATGTCTACATCGACGGAATTTCTCCCGATAACTGCAAAAACGTTAACATATACGATTGCGACCTGGAAACAGGCGACGACGGAATCGTGTTTAAATCTTCCTACACACTCAACCGCCTGGATGTTTGCAGAAATATCCATGTCTGGAACTGCCGTGTCAAGAGCCGCTGCAACGCAGTTAAGTTCGGCACAGAGACAAACGGCGGATTCTACGATATCCTTGTGGAGGATATCGACATCCGCGATACAAGGATATCTGCCATTGCCATCGAGAGTGTTGACGGTGCAATAATAGACAATCTCACCATTAAAAACGTGGAGATGACCAATGTAAACGCTCCTATTTTCATCCACATCGGCAAGCGTATGAGAGGTCCCGAGGGCCTTGAGGTTGGACAGATAAAGAATGTAACGTTGGAAAACATCAACGTGGACGGACCCTATGAGCCCTATCCCGTAATTGCCTTCAACTATTATCAGTTCAAAAACAACGATTTCTATCAGTATCCCTGGATGTTCACCGTTCCGCCCAGCGATAAGGACCCGGAGCTGAGAATTACAAGAAGATTTGCCGATTGGCAGATGACCTCCAACTGCTGCGGACTCAAAGAGCGCCATCTCGAGAACATCACCCTCCGCAACGTTCATCTCAAGCTGGACGGCGGCGTGCAGGAATATAATAAGGAAGTTCCCGATAAAGCTCCCGAATATCCCGAGGTATATGTATACGGCAAGATTTTGCCTGCAAAGGGCATCTATTTCAGATATGTGGATAACCTCGTTCTGGATAACGTCACCGTTGAAACATACCGCCCTGATGCACGCGAAGACTTTGTCTTTGAGCACGTTAACTGATAAAATAATATAATATAGTATAAAGAGGAAGTGTATCGTGGATATGCTTCCTCTTTTTTGGTTGGTTACAGTGAAATTGAAATTGGAAAATATTTTTAAAAAATATCACTCAAAAAAGGTTGTAACCTATTGACAGTAAAGTGTGTTTTTTGTATAATAGGTTATAACCAAAAAATGGTGATTTGTGTCGAAAACAAGGAGGTGTTTGTTTGGCAATAACAACCAGAGGCAATATGACAAGGCTGATGATAGTTGATGCAGGCACGAGGCTGTATTTGCAAAAGGGTTTCACAGACACCACCAATATGCAGATATGTAAGATGCTTAACATCAGCACAGGGCAGTTCACCTTCCATTTTCCAACAAAGGAGCACCTGCTGAAAGAACTGGTGGAAGAACTTTGTGCATTTCAATATGAGCTTATGGCGCGTATTGTGGATGAGGGAAACACCTCGCTGATGGCAATGTGTCTTGAGTTTGCCACAATTGTTGCTGTTTGCGAAAAATACCCGGGCGTAAAGGATTTCTATCTGGCATCTTATTCTCACCCAATGACACTTGAGGTTTTAAGGGACAGCGATGCACGCAGGGCAAAAGAGATCTACAGCGAATACTGCAAGGATTGGACCGATGAGGACTATGTAAAAATGCAGATGGTGGTCTCGGGAATAGAATACGGCACGCTGATGACAAAGGACGAGCATCTTTCCATGGAACAAAGGATACGTGCGGCGCTGGAGAGTATAATGAAGCTCTACCACGTTCCAGAAGAGGTAAGACAGAAGAAGCTGCAGAAGCTGTTTCGTTTGGATTATGCCTCGATAGGTGAGCAAACACTTGCTGAGTTCAAACAGTATACAAAACAGGTGAACGAGAAGGCGCTGGAAGAGACGGTCAGACAAAATAAAGGCAACATACACGGATAAGTGTTGATATAACAAACTTTCATCTCAAAGGAGACTGAATATTATGGAAAAACGGAGTTTTAAAAGGCTGATAAGCTTTTTGCTCGGTATTGCAATGGTTGTGGGTATGATCCCCGCAAACGCATTGACCGCTTTTGCGGCAAGCAACATTGCAGGAACCTTCGAAGGTCAGGATGCAGACATTTTCTCTGCGCTGGGCTTTGATACTTCCGAGGTGCCCGAGGGCTACGATGCCGAAACAACAGACAACCCCTACGGACGGGACAAGCTGCCCGGAAATCAGGTGTTTGAGCTGTTGATCTCGGGAAGCAAAGGCGTATCGCTTTTCGGCAACAATAACAACAACATTTCCGTATCGGGAATTTCCGGTGCACCCTCTGAAACCACCAACCACGGAATGGTGATGACTGCGGTTGCTGCTGGAGATTTTGACGGTGACGGTCTTGCCGGCGAAGTTGTCTACGTCGGCTATAAGAGCATTGCGTATGACACATGGTCAAGCAAAGCCGATCTCTATATGTGTGTATACGATGCTTCTGCAAAGGTTTACAGCCAAACCAAGAAGATCGGAACCTTTAACCCTGCACAGGTCACCACCAGCGGCGGAACAAACTATTCCCGCTACGACTGGGCATGGCAGAACCTGCTGCAGGTCACCGCAGGCGACTATGACGGCGACGGTATGGCAGAAATTGCTGCCTATGTTGCGGATGACGGCAACTGCCGCGTGGATGTCTTCAAGTTCCAGAAGACCTCCGAATCCACCGACACAAGCTGGCGCGACATTACACAGTGGAAGCGTACATGGAGCCACGTTATAAGCAACACCGCCAACCAGATCCCCAACATGGTCTCTTTGGCATCCGGCGACTTTAACCGCGACGGTGTGGATGATCTTGCGGTTTCCTACGGACGTTTTGCTCCGGGAAGCAAGGATTTCACAAAGACAGAGATGGATAAGAGCCACGCTGTTGTGCTTTGGGGCGGACGCAGCGATATGCTGCAGAGCTATGAGACGCTTGATCTCAACGAAGGCACACTTGGCGATCTCGTCCGTGTCAGCCTTATCGCAGGCGACCTTGATAACGATGGCTATGCAGAGCTTATCGCAACGGGTCAGCCTTACAGTGATGCTCAGAACTATGATTTCAGCAGGGTCGAAGACACAACGATGGTCGGACTTTCCACCAAGGGCAACACGGAACGTACCATCACCACATATATCTACGATGAGGCAATGGGTCTTGTTGTGAATTACAGCGGACTCCACAAAACCATCGACGGTTCTTTTGAAACGGTAGGTGAGGGAGAAGGCGCCAGCACCAACTGGCAGTCCAACAACGGTTTTGACGAAAAATATTTCTCCCAGCCTGCAATGCGCACAAATGCAGCGGTGTTCAAGGGCGAAGGTCAGGATTATCCCACGCTCTATCTGGACAGCTGCCTTTATGAGTGGGCAGAGGGCCAGGTGACGCTGAAGAAGTCCCTTGATGACGCTGCCACAGGTCTTGGCGGCGCCGGCAAATGGGGCATGGATCTGGATGTCACTTTGGCTGTATTTGATGCAAACTACGTGGAATACGGCGCTGTCTCCGCAGATATGAACGGCGACGGCTTCAGCACTTTGGCAACAGGCGTATACCGCGGCACATCCCTGGAATATTACGATGAAACCGAAGAGGGACCGGTTGCCTACGCCGGACATAAATCGGGCTATATGGTGCTGGGCGGTTCTGCAGACGGCACCCTTAACAGCAACATCACATTGGTTGCAAACTGCGACAGTGCAGAAGCTTCGCAGGATCAGTTGTCCGTATCCCTTGCAATGGTGGACACAGACATCGATACCGTGCTTATCGAGTATACCGGTGAGCACTATCTCACCTATTCCGACCCCAAGGTCTATGCAATTATTGCGGCAGCACCCTATTTTGAGGATGTTGACAAGGTTGCAAACTACGACTATGCATGGCAGAACACCACCTCCTACAGCATTATAAGCGGCGGCGGCAGAAGTGACATCGTCGGTGTTGACCTGGAAGCAGGTATATGGCTTTCTGCCGACGTGGTTGCAGGCGGCGGCAAGGTGGTTACCGAAACAGCCGTAATGTATACCCTTGAATGGGAGAAGGAAACAGCAAAAAGCACAGAATATGTTCTCAGCTTTGAGACAAGCCAAAATGAGGACTCTGTTGCATTCTTCTCCATCCCCACAGAAAACTATCTCTATAAAATATCCACACCGGACGGCAAGGGCGGATATGTGGAGAGCTACGAGACCGTCTCCAGAGCCTTCACACCCTGCTATCAGATATTGACCCTGGATTACTACGAATCCATTCAGGGCAACTATGAAGAGCTGCCTCAGATAGCCGGCACCGTGCTGAAATCCACACCGGGAGACCCCTCCTCCTATCCCAGCTCCACCAGCGGATACAACGTTATCGCCGAGTGGAACAAGGAGCCCGCAGGTGTAAGCTTCGGTAACGGAGCCATCACTCAGGAGATAACTGTAACAAAAGAACACACCGAGAGCTACAACATGGGTGTTGCGGTGGACTATAAGCTGGGTTACGGCGGCGAGTTCCAGAGCGACCTTACACAGAGCAATGTTGAAATGGCCGGCGGCGGTCAGTTCTCCCTCAACCCCACCGGCGGTTGGGCAACCTTCAACCTGGAGGGCGCCTCATATTCCGGTACAGTAACAAATATGCCGCTGGAATTCCAGGAGTACGGCTATTATTACACCTGGAAGCTCTTTGCTTATGCCTTTGAGTTTGGCGGCGGAGAGATCCCCGTAGTCAGCTACGTGGTCAACGATGTTTCCGAGCCTCCCTTGCTGCCGGAGGATTTCCAGCAGGATTATGATCGCACCACAAGCGATAAAAACGTCCTCACATGGACATATGACGACGAGTTCAGCAGCTTCCTGCTCTATAAATATTACGACTTCCCCGTGGGCGGCGGCCTCCAGCAGATCCTTGAAGTTCCCAAGAGCTGTGCAGCCAAAACGGAAGTCACCAACAGCTCCGGTACATATATCTACGGCTACACCCTTAAATATGACGATGACGGAAAGCTGTATAAAGAATATTACATTGAGGATTGCAACCTCGCACCCTATACAGAATACGACTATGCCATTCAGGTGGAGAGACTAAGCAAAGTTCCTCCCAGGTCTTCAACATCCGGATTGGTGACCGTGCGCACAAAAGCTGCCAACGGCAACCCGCTCATCCCCATCAGCGAATCTGACGGCGAAGATGACGGAAAGCTGTTGGTATATCCCGACAAGACCTCCTATCTCACCGTGGAAGCAACAGGTCCCAAGGGTGAGGCTGCCGAAGATTACTACACCACCGTTCAGTATCAGTGGCAGAAGCAGGAGAAGGGCGCATGGACGGATATCGTCGGCGAGACCTCCAAGACACTCACCTTTGCCAAGGCGGGTGTTGACAGCGCAGGCGAATACAGATGCCTTGTCAACGTTCTCACCAAGGCAGACAACACGGCCATCTCCACCTACACAAAAAGCGTGACACTCACCCACGCAAAGCGCATCTCCTACATTGAGGAGAGCACCTTTGGTGCGCAGGATGTTTCGGGCGGCGGCGTATATATCTATGCCAAGGTTCGCAACGCACACGCAGACAGCGCAGCTATCCCCAGCGGAACAATAACCTTCAACCTCACCAACAATGCCACCGGCATTAACTATCAGTTCTCCGACGAACTGAACGCAGAGGGCGTTGCAGAGGTCACCACAGATTACACTCTGCCCGAAGGTATGTATACCGTGGATGCATATTACAGCGGCTCCTATAACTTCATCTCCTGCACGGCGCAGACACTCTATCTCTCCCAGCGCGGCAGCGGATACGATGTGGATGCACCCGCATCCGTGATTTACGGCGAGGGCGCAGAGGTGATCGGACGCGCTGTTAACAAGAGCGCAGGCATCACAGACACCTCCGAGCAGAAGGCTGCATCCTTCAAAATCATGCCCGCAACCGCAATGAGCCAGAAGATCCTCAGCGGTGCAGCAGAAATTAAGGAAGGCGACAGCGTTTCCGCAGGCTCCAAATATGTCTATAACGACGAAGGTCTCAAATATTACTTCGTTGCTGCACACACAGCAGGCAGCATCAGCTTTGTGAACGGATATGCCGTTTATAACATTGAAAACGAATATCTGAAGTATACCAACGACGGCGGAAAATATGTTTTGGCAGAAAATACTCCTGCCGATACATATATGATCTCCATGACATTTGGCGAGGGAGTTAACACCCAGAGCGCAAATGCCGTTATCGTTGTGCTCAGACGCGATATCACCCTAAAACTGCCCAAGCAGAAGGGCGATGAGGGCGCAGCCGCAGCAGGCAGCATCCTTGTTTCCGAGCTTGAGGTGGTCGATGGCAGCTGGGCAGAGTGCGATATGGCAGACGGTACCCTTGTGGGAAATCTTGCCGTCACAACTGCCGCACTTAAATATTACAACACAGCAGGCACAAACATCGCAAGCGGCGGAGTAGGTGCGCTTTGCGGATACTATACGGTTAAATCCACCACAGCCATCAACAACTACAATGCAACCTATGTGGACGGTTCCTACACCGTTTTGGGCGGCACAAACCAGCTCTCTGTGGGTGCAAGATACTTTGAGGGCAAGGACGTCGGTACCGTATACGTCGTATCTCCCGATTACGAATATACCCGCACCGCCATTAACGCAGAAGAGGGCGAAAAACTCACACAGAAGCACGCCACAGGCACAAGACTTGTGGTGACAGCAGTTCCCGATGAAGGATACACCATCTATGCGTGGTATATAAACGGCGTAAAACAGAAGTCTGTTTCCAACTCCGTTTCCTACACCATGCTGAACGAAGAGACCACCATCGAGGTCCAGTTCGATGTTAAGAAGAACACCCTCAGCTTCGGAACAGCAGGTGACGAAGGCGGCGGTACTATTGTCTGCAGCGATGAAACTCTCACCAGCGGCAGCGTGGTTCTCCCCAACGCATATATGACCTTTGAGGCTGTTGCCAACGAGGGTTATCACTTTAAAGAATGGCGCTACACAGAGCTTGGCAGCGGTACAGTTTATGACGATGATGACAGCGGCAAAGCATCCAGCAGCTTCGAGCTTCTCATGCCTTCCGCAGGCTGCTCTGTCTATGCTGTGTTCGAGAGAGATTATTATAAGCTCACCTATGCCGATTCCGGCATCAACAGCGGTCTCACCGCATGGTATACCCAGTATCAGCCGGGCGCCACAGAGGGCGAGACTGTATATGTAAACAGCGGCGACTCCATCAAGGGCGGCACAGTTGTAACAGTCGGTCTCAAGCAGGGATATCTGTGGAA
>JAFSHJ010000134.1 GCA_017440425.1 Oscillospiraceae bacterium
CCCTGATAATGATTTCATCAAAGTCGGTCTTGCCGACGCACCCGTTCTTGAAAAACTGCAAAATAAACTATCACAACACAAAAAAAGAGAGGCTGTCTCATTAAAGAGACAGCCTTTTTGCTATTGGTTTAACTTTTTAACCCTGCGCCGCAGGGTGAGATATGCCACAAATAAAGTTGCCGAAACACCCAAACTTATAAACGGCGCAGGAGGGTAAGAGAAAAGCATTTATTGGTGCGGCAGATGAAAGAATTTTCGGCACGAGAAAAAGAGGAAATTTAGTTGCAAAAAGGCTTGTAAAATAAAAAAGAATAATATATAATGAGTGCAAAGCAAGGCTTAACGGTGAAATTTTGCCGCAAGCCGCAAAACAATCATATGCCATTGATTGGAGATGAAGTTATGCAGAAAGAAAACAAATTGCTGGATGGATTTTTCTGCCCGCATCCCGATTACCGCCCTGCAACAATGTGGTTCTGGAACGACGAAATGCAGGAATATGAGATCTCGTCGCAGTTGGAGGCATTCAAATCCAAAGGCATAAACGATTTCTTTGTCAGCCACACATGGGGAACACTGGATGACTATTTGGGCGAGCGTTTTTTTGAGGTGGTTAAATACACTGTAAAAGAGTCGGAGCGCCTTGGGCTGCATTTCTGGATCTACGATGAGTTCAACTGGCCCTCCGGTACAGCGGGGGGAAAGGTGCTTCGTGACCACCCTGAGACAAGAGCGAAGCTGTTGGTGGATAATAAAGAGGTGCTGGGTCCCAACGGTTCACTTGGCTGCAAATATATAAAGGGCGAGTTTGAGGCTGCAAAGCTTGTCTATTGCAATTCTCCGGAAGACGGCGCTGTTGATGTGACCGACAAAATAGAAATTGAGAAAAATGCCCACGGCTTTTGGGCAGAATATAAAAATAACTGCTGCGCGGATATTGAGCTGCACATTATGAGCGTGCAGTATCAAGATAACGTGGAGCCCTCTGCAAAATGGGGCAAATATTCCTTCAACCAGCCGGGCTATGTGGATGCATTTGACGAAAAGGCAATTCGGCTCTTTATAGATTACACCCACGAGAAATATAAAGAGGCGGTGGGCGAGCACTTTGGCAAAACCGTGAAAGGCGTTTTCACCGATGAGGTCTGCCTTGCGTCTCCCCATGATGTCTCCCGCGGCACAACACCGTGGAATGATAATCTCAAAAAGATATTCAAAGAGAGATATGGCTACGACCTTGAACCATGGTATCACGTTATGGTGGATAAGCCCAAAACCCCGCAGGAGAAAAAAGCCAGATATGATTATTGGCGTATGCTCACCGAGCTTTTCAGCAATGCACATCTCAAGCAGGTATATGAGTGGTGCGACAAGGAGAACCTGAAATATACAGGACACGTTGATGCGGAGGAGATACTCATCTGGACGATGCTTCAGTCGGGAGATATCTTCGATCTGCTCAAGTGGATGCACATTCCGGGAATAGATTCCATCATCTCCCGAGATAGAATCGAGACAGAAGAGTTCAACATTGCGGGTAAGATACTCGGTTCCTGCGCAAGATTCTTTAACAAAGACAGAACCCTCTGCGAAACCTACACCTGCAGCAGCCACAAGCTCCGTTTTGACGAGATGAAACGCATCTCCAACCGCCTTATGGTGCTGGGTGTAAATATGCTCCAGTATATGGGTTGTGCCTATTCCTGGGATGGATTGAGAAAAGACCCGTCTCCCATTGCGGGCGCACCAAATCATGGCGAAAGCAACCCGCTGTTTAAGCATTACGACCTGCTTGGCGACTATATGTCCAGAATACAGTATGTTTCCGCACAGACAAAGCCTTGCGGAAGGGTGCTGGTGCTGTGGCCGCAGGCGGGAGTATATGTAAACTCCAACCTGTTGGAAAACATGTCCCTTTCCTATGCACAACGCAAAAACAACAAGCTGGGCAGATATGAGATAGCTATGGAGGGCGTTGTGAATGCGCTGATGGAGCTGAATATCGAGTTTGATATGTTCGGTGACAGCATGGCAAAGGATGCCTCTGTGGAAAACGGCAAAATCAAGTTCTATGGCGGCGAATATGATGTTGTTGTAATGCCATATACCGGCGACACCACAAGCGGAGTAATGAATCTGGTTCAGCAGATAAAAAATTCCGACGTGAGAGCTGTCTTTGTGGATGAGCTGCCCCAGCTCTCTGTTGATGAGGCGAAAATTGTTTCACCCTTCGGCGCAACACCCGATAAGGACGGTCTCACCTACATAAGCAGCAATGTCCGCTTCATAAGTGTGCCGGGTGAAGAGAAAAACCGCAGGCACAATGCCCGCCTTAAGGCTTTGATGGCAGAGGCTGTGGGTGAAGAGAGACGCACGCTCGATATCAGATATAACGGCACAATCTATACTTCGGAGCGAAGCTGCGAGGGAGCAAAGGTCTATTTCCTCGCAAACGATAAAATGGAAGAGTGCACTGCTAATATAGTTTTCCGTGAAGGCATGAAACTGCTTGACCCAGATACGGGCAACTGCCGCGAGTTAAAAAACGTAGGAGGCAGAGCAGATATTCACTTTGACCCCTATCAGATGTATATTCTGGTGGAGGATGAGCAGCAGCTTGAACTCTCCTGCGACAAAGCTGCGGGAGAGGTTGTAAAAATACTGTCTGCAAACTGTGGACTGGAACTTGTAGGCGGCAACACCCTTGCCACAACCTGGAAGTTTGCACCCTACACAAAAGGCGATGTTTTTGTAATTCCGCAGGATGATCAGCTCATTCCAATTCCCACCCATAACATTCCGGGAAAATATTGCAAGACCAATGGTGCAGGAATGCAGGTCTGCGACTTTGAGATAAAGAAAATTCCAAAAGCTCTCACGTTGTTTGCAGAATACGGCGAGGTGCTTTATTGCGAGCTAAACGGTGTGCGCATTGACGATAAGTGGTCTCATTGCCGATTGTGGGGTCCCAAAGAGGCTTGTTTGGATATTACAGCTCTTGTCAAAGAGGGCAGCAACCGCATTGCAATGACATTCAGTCTGCCCGATTACAACACTCCCTACAGAACACCTTTTGTTATGCTCCGCGGCGACTTTGAAACAGAAAACGGTGTCATCTGCGGAAAACGCTCCGATTATATAGCGGCACCCGTGAACACTCAGGGCTATACCACCTTTGCGGGAGAGGTTGTCTACCAATTCAAGACTGTTTTAACAGCGGAAGAGGCAGTGGAAGCCGCATTCCTCATGGCAGACACACGCGATGCAACAGAGTTATTTGTCAACGGTGTTTCTGCAGGAGTGCGCCTGTGGGCACCAAGCCGCTTCAATGTAGAGGGTATGCTTAAAGAGGGCGAAAACGAGCTTGAGCTCAGAATGGTGCTGCCAATGTGGTACTTCTTCTATTCCGAAAAAGAGGTAATGAATATGGGACTAATGAGCGCGCCACGCCTTGAGAAAAAAGCGCAAAAATAAAACAAAAACCTTAAAAAACCGCAGATAAGTCTATTGACACACCTGCGGTTTTTTTATATTATAATCTTAACTGCAGTTGCTGCAGATGCAAAATTTGGTTATAAGCAAACTAAAGCGAAAGGAAAGCGGCTTTATGAAAAAAGAAAATAAATTGCTGGATGGATTTTTCCGCCCGCATCACGATTACCGTCCCGCCACAATGTGGTATTGGAACGACGATATGCTGGAGAGCGAGATAACCACCCAGATGGAGGCTTTTGCAGAAAAAGGCGTAAACGACTTTTTTGTAAACGCAACCTGGGGCGCAACCTACGATTACCTCAGCGACCACTATTTTGAGCTGATCAAACATGCTGTAAAAGAGGCAAAGCGCCTTAATCTCAACTTCTGGATCTACGATGAATTCAACTGGCCCTCCGGCATTGCCGGCGGCAAGCTGCTGGAAGAGCACCCCGAAACAAGGGGCGCCGTCATCAAGGATAACAAATGGATGCTTGACCACGGCAACGATATCTACAGCCAGTATGTCAAGGGCAAGTTTGAGGGCGCATACGTTATCGTTATGGGCAACAACGAGGATTGCGGCATTGACGTAAGCGATAAAGTTAAAATTGAAGAGAACGAAAAGGGCTTTTGGGTGAGCTACAAAAACGAGTTCAGCGCAACCGTTTCCCTCCACGTTATGGCTTCCTATCTGCAGGAGACCATCACCCCTGCAGCACTTTGGGGCAGATATTCCACCAACACCGAGGGCTACGTTGACGCTCTTGACAAGGATGCAATGCGTGCATTTATCGATTCCACCCACGAGAAATATAAGGCCGCTGTGGGCGAAGAATTCGGAAAGACCATCAAGGGCATCTTCACCGACGAAGTCTGCGTAGGCGAGCCCTTTGATATGGGTCTCAGCCGTGTGCCCTGGAACAAAAACATCAAAGAGCAGTTCAAAGCACGCTATGGCTATGATATGACTCCCTGGCTCTATGCCATTGTTGAGAAACCCCGCAACGCTCAGGAGAAAAAAGTCCGCTACGATTATTGGTGGCTGACCACCGAGCTTGTAAGAGATGCTCACATCAAACAGGTCTATGAGTGGTGCGATGATGAAAACCTGCTCTATACAGGTCACTTTGACGGCGAGGAGTCTCTGGTATGGTCCATGTATCAGTCCGGCGACCACTTTGAGCTGATGAAATGGATGCACATTCCCGGCATCGACTCCATCGTCTCCCGCACAAGGATCAACGACGAAGAGTTCAACATGGCAGGTAAGCTGTTGTCCTCCTGCGCACGTGTCTATGACCGTGACCGCACCCTCTGCGAGACCTACACCATCTCCTCTCACAAACTGCGCTTTGACGAGATGCGCCGCATCGCAAACCGCCTCACCCTACTGGGCGTAAACATGATCCAGTATATGGGTTCCAGCTACTCCCTCAACAACGGCCGCAGATATCCCGGCGCACTGGGCAACGGTCCCGGACACAACTATTTCGATCCCCTCTTCCTCAGATATGATCTATACGGCGACTACCTTGCAAGAATTCAGTATGTCTCCGCACAGACAAGACCCGCAGGCCGTGTTCTTGTAATGTGGCCCCAGGCAGGTGTTTATGTCAACCTGGACGGTCATATGCAGATATTCAACCACTACGATGACAAGCACGTCGGTTACTACGAGCGCACCGTAATGGGTCTTATGAACACCCTGCTTGATATCAACGTTGAATACGATGTGTTCGGCGACTGCCTCGTAAACGAGGTGAAGGCTGCAAACGGCGTTGCAAGCTTCTATGGCAACGAATATGACACCGTCATCATCCCCGATACCGGCGACACCACCTCTGCAGTTGTTGAGATGATCGAGCGTCTCAAAGCAGCAGGCGTCAAGATGGTGTTTGTGGACGAGCTGCCCCAGCTTATGGTTGACAAGGCAGAATATACCGCTCCTCTCGGCAAAGCTCCCGAGGCAGACGGCATCACCACCATCGGTGAAAACATCGAGTTTATGCGCCTCTCCACAGATGATAAGCGCCGCGGCAAGAACGAGCTGTTCAAAAAGCTGCTGCTCAAAGTGCTGGGTGAGGACAGCCGCACCCTTGATATCCGTCACGACGGCGATATATACACCGGACTTCGTTACGGCGAAAACACCTCCGTTGTGTTTATGTGCAACGATGCCGCAGAAGAGCGTCACGCATCCATCGCATACCGTCCCACAATGCAGCTCCTCGATCCCGATACCGGACTCAAGTGCGAGCTTTGTCCCAAGGCAGGCAGAGCAGATATCCACTTCGATCCCTATCAGATGTACATCCTCATTGAAGAAAACGAAGCCATTGAGCTTCCCGTCGAGCAGGAGGCAGGCGAGCAGGTTGTTGCCCTGCGTCCCAGCTGCGATCTCAAGGCAGAGGGCGGAAACATCCTTGTTGCTGTGTGGAATCACGCACCCTATGAGGACAACGGTCAGCCCATCGTTGTGCCTGAGGACAAGCTGGTCCCCATCCCCGATTATAACGTTCCGGGCAAATATACCGGC